>CACGNF010000003.1 GCA_902574345.1 uncultured Pelagibacteraceae bacterium | reverse complement strand
TTATGCTAAAGCGGCTTTTTTATCTTCTTTTTTTTCAACTTCTTTTGCTGGATCTTTCTTTTTTTTATCAACTTTTTTGGCTTGAATATCTCTATCAACAAATTCAATTATAGCCATAGGGGCATTATCTCCATATCTAAAACCTGCTTTAATAATTCTTGTATAACCACCAGCTCTTTTTTCGTATCTTTTAGATAAAGTTTTTTTTACTTTATTGGCTGACTTAATATCCTGCAATTGAGAAATCAAAATTTTTGTATTATGCAAACTATCTTTTTTACCTAATGTGATGATTTTATCAGCCTGTGGCTTTAAGAATTTTGCTTTTGGTAAAGTTGTTTTAATTTGCTCGTACTTAATTAACGAATTAAGCATATTTTTAAGCAGCGCTTTTCGGTGTTCAGAAGTTCTGTTTAACTTCTTATTTGCCATTCCATGTCTCATTAGATGCTTTCCTCTAATTTTTTAGACATTTCAGCGATATTATCTGGTGGCCAATTTGGAATTTCCATACCTAAATAAAGAGACATACCAGTTAAAACCTCTTTAATTTCATTTAATGATTTTCTACCAAAATTTGGTGTTCTTAACATCTCACCCTCAGATTTTTGAACTAAATCACCAATATAAATTATATTGTCATTTTTAAGACAATTCATTGATCTTACAGATAATTCAAGCTCGTCTACTTTTCTTAATAAATTTTTGTTAAATTCAGGCTCTGTTGAAACTTCTTTAACTGGAGCTTCCACAGGTTCATCAAAATTAATAAACATTTTTAATTGATCTTGAAAAATTCTAGCAGAATAAGCAACTGCATCTTCAGCAGAAATTGATCCGTTTGTTTCAACTTCCATCGTCAATTTATCGTAATCTAAAGCCTTACCTTCTCTAGCTGTACTGACTGAATAAGAAACTTTTTTAACGGGACTATATAATGAGTCAATTGCAATTAAACCCAAAGGTGGTTCTTCAGGTTTATTTAAATCAGCTGGAACATAACCTTTTCCGGTATTAACATTCATTTCCATATGAAAGTGTGTATTTTCATCCAAATTACAAATAACTAAATCAGGATTCAAAATTTCAACATCTGGAACTGATGCGATGTCCGATGCTTTTATTTCGCCAGGTCCTTTGGCATCTAATACCAGTTTTTTGGTTCCCTCAGCAGCACATTTTAATGCTAGAGATTTAACGTTTAAAACAATATCAGTAACATCTTCTCTTACACCTTTAATAGATGTAAATTCATGTAGCACACCATCAATTTGAATTGAAGTTACTGCTGCTCCTCTGATTGAGGAAAGTAAAATTCTTCTAAGTGAATTACCAAGTGTTAAACCATAACCTTTTTCTAATGGTTCAGCGATAATTGTAGCGTGAGTTAAATCATCACTTATTTTAACATCAAGTTTCGCAGGTTTGATTAATGATTTCCAATTTTTTACATTTACATTTTCTACATCCATTAAACTCTCCTTTTTTTTGGTGGCCTAGTACCATTATGTGGCATCGGTGTTGTATCTTTAATTGATAAAATTCTAAATCCTCTCGCTTGTAACGCTCTTAATGCTGTTTCTCTGCCTGAACCAGGACCCTTAACTTCCACTGATAAAGTTTTCATGCCAAACTCTAAAGCTTTAGATGCAGCAGCATCAGCAGCTATTTGCGCTGCATATGGAGTTGATTTTCTAGAACCCTTAAAACCTTTTTGTCCTGCTGATGCCCATGAAATTACGTTTCCATTAGTGTCAGCGATTGAAATAATTGTATTATTAAAAGTTGATTGAACATATGCAATTCCATTTAAGATATTTTTTTTAGTTTTCTTTTTTTTTGAATAAGAACTTTTAACGGCTTTTTTTGGCGACTTATCTTGACTCAGTTCTTTATTATCTTTTTTTTCTGATTTTGACATACTTATTTCTTAAGTGGTGTTAATTTTTTTCCTGCTATTGCAATAGCTTTTCCTTTTCTCGTTCGAGCATTACATCTAGTTCTTTGACCTCTTACAGGTAATTTTTTTCTATGTCTCGAACCCCTATAACAAGCTAAATCTATTAATCTTTTTATGCTTAGTGAATAATCTCTTCTAAGATCTCCCTCAACTTTAAAATTTTGATCAATGTATTCCCTTATTTTCAAAATTTCATCATCAGTAAGTTGGTTTACTCTTTTTTCTTTAGGAATTGCTAATGATGTACAAATTTGCTTTGAAAATTTATCACCAATACCATAAATATAAGTTAGCCCTACTTGAACTAATTTATTCTGGGGGATATTTATTCCTGCAATACGAGCCATAAATTTTGAGATAAATTTAGCCTTTTATATAAGAAGTTCTTTCAAAGTCAACGTCTTAAACATTAAGAAAAGCATCTATTTTAGCGGTTATTTGTTCGATTTTAAGCGCACCATCTATTTCATAAAAGTTTGAATTTTTAGAATAGAAATCTAAAACGGGGCGTGTCATATCCATATAAGTATCGTATCTTTTTAGAATAATATTTGAATCATCATCAGATCTTTTTTCTAAAGTTTTTCTTTTTTCAACTCGTTTAATTATTACTTCTTTTTCGACATTAAGAAAAAAAATATAATCAATCTTTTGATTTGAATTCTCTAAAATAGTTTCTAAATTTTTAGCTTGCTCCAATGATCTGGGATACCCATCAAAAATAAGTTTGTTTTTATATTTTTCATCAAAAATAACTTTTTTAATCAATTCATTTACAATTTCATCACTTACAAATTTACCATCATTCATATCATTGATTATCTTTTTTCCTATTTCAGAATTTTTTTTGATTTCATTCCTCAACATATCACCCGTTGAAATTTGAAAACCATTTATCTTTTTGACCAAATATTTTGCTTGTGTTCCTTTTCCAGCACCAGGAGGTCCAAATAGGATTATATTCACAAATTATCTTCCGAATTTTGTTCTTTTAATCAATTGTTCGTACTGAGAACTCATTAATCTTGTTTGTATTTGGGTAACAGTATCTATTGCAACAACAACTACAATTAAAATCGATGTACCCCCCAAGTAGAACGGAATTGGATAATTAGCAATTAAAAACTCAGGCATTAAACAAACTAGAGTTAAATATAAAGCACCTATTGTTGTCAACTTTGTTAAAATATTATCAATATAAATTGCTGTGCTTTCTCCAGGTCTTATCCCAGGGACAAAACCACCATATTTTCTCAAATTGTCAGCTGTTTCAGTTGGATTAAAAGTTATCGATGTATAAAAAAAAGTAAAAAATATTATTCCTGATGCATAAAGCAACATATACAAAGGCTGTCCTTGAGTGAAATATGCACTTATGTTTAAAAAGGTTTCATTGTTAGAAAAATTAAAATTTGAAAAAGTTACTGGTAATAATAATAATGCCGAAGCAAAAATTGCAGGAATTACTCCAGCTTGATTAATCTTAAGTGGTAAATGAGATGACTCTCCCCCATACATTTTGTTGCCAACTTGTCTTTTGGGATAATTTATTAATATTTTTCGTAAAGCTCTTTCCATAAAAACAATAAATAGAATTGTTAAAATTAGTAAAACAAACAAAGCTAAAATCATCAATGTAGAGACCGCTCCTGTTCTACCAAGTTCAAAAGTGGTAACTAAAGCTCTTGGAATTTCTGCAACAATACCAGCAAAAATAATAAGAGATATACCATTACCAATTCCTCTTTGAGTAATCTGCTCTCCTAACCACATTAAAAAAATAGTTCCTGAGACAATTGTGGTGACAGTTGAAATCTTAAAAAAAACACCAGGATTAATTACTAACCCAGCTGAGGACTCAAGTCCTACTGCTAATCCATAACCTTGAATTGTCGCAAGTAAAACAGTTCCGTAACGAGTTATCTGAGTAATTTTTGCTCTACCAGTTTCTCCTTGTGATTTTAAATTTTTGAAATAATCAGAAACACCTGTTAATAGTTGAACAATAATTGATGAGGAGATATATGGCATGATTCCTAATGCAAAAATAGCCATTCTACTTACTGCACCACCTGCAAAAACATTGAACATTCCCAATAGACCCTTTTGATTTCCTTCCATCATTATTTTGAGTTGTTCAGGATCTATCCCTGGTAAAGGGACAAAAGTACCAAATCTATAGACCACTAAAATTGCAAGGGTAAAAATTATTCTATTTCTTAAATCAGTACTTGATGATGATGCGCTCATTAAATCAAACTATTTTTTTAATTGTATTGAACCACCAATTTTTTCAAGTTTTTCAACAGCAGATTTTGATGCAAGATCTGCCTCAATATTAATCTTATCTTTAATGGCTCCAGAACCTAAAATTTTTAATTTAATTGAATTTTGATCTATTAATTTCAGTTTTTTTAATAAATTTGAATTCAGCGTATCTGTAGTTTTAATATTTTTTTTATCAATATAAGATTGGATTTTATCTAGATTTAATATTGCAATTGTTTTTTTATTAATAGGGTTAAATCCCCTTTTTGGAAGTCTTCTGTACAATGGCATTTGTCCACCCTCAAAACTTTTAATCGCTACACCAGATCTAGATTTTTGACCTTTTACACCTCTTCCAGATGTTTTGCCCTTTCCAGAACCGATACCTCTACCAACTCTAAGTTTAATCTTATTAATCTTATTTCTATTATTTAATTTAATCATTATCCTCTTTTTTCTATAATCTCAGAAATCTTTTTATTTCTTATTGAAGATATTTGTTTTGGCGAATTTTGTTTCAATAGTGCTTTCATTGTAGCTCTAATCACATTATGAGCATTTGATGTGCCCATTGATTTTGCAACAATATCTTTTACCCCTAAAACCTCACACACAGCTCGAACAGGACCTCCAGCAATAATACCCGTTCCTTTAGAGGCTGCTCTTAATACGATTCTGCCAGATCCATCTTTAGCTTTAACATCATGATGAATAGTTCTTCCTTCTCGAAGAGGTATGTGAATAAGTTTTCTTCTTGCCATTTCATTTGCTTTTTTTATAGCATCTGGCACTTGTTTTGCTTTGGCGTGAGCTATTCCAATCTTACCAGACTGGTTTCCAACAACAACAAGTGCTGAAAAACCAAATCTACGTCCACCTTTTACTACTTTTGTTATACGATTTATGTGAACTAATTTTTCTAAAATATCGTCAGTTTTTTTATATTTATTATTATCCATATTAAAATTCCATTCCATTTTTACGTAAAGTTTCAGCGAAAACCTTTACTCTTCCATGATATTTATAAATGCCTCTATCAAAGTAAATCTTGGTTATTTTTTTTTCTTGTGCTTTTTTTGCTAATTTTTCAGCTACAATCTTGGATAATTCAGTTTTATTTACCTTTTGACCAGATTTAATATCTTTTTCTATTGATGATGCTGACAATAAAGTCACATTTTTCATATCATCAATTATTTGTGCTGAAATATTCTTTGATGATCTAGAAATACTTAGTCTATATCTGTCGTTTGAAGAAACATTTTTAACCTTATTGCTAACTCTAAATCTTTTTCTTTTACTAGTATCTAATTTCATTATTTCTTTTTTCCTTCTTTTTTCAAAATATGTTGACCCTTTTCTCTCACACCTTTACCTTTATATGGTTCAATTTTTCTAAGAGTTTTTAGTTTAGATGCAATTGCACCTACTTGTTGTTTATCAGCACCACTTATTTTTAAAGTTGTTTGCTTTTCAACATTAATCTTAATCCCCTCTGGAATATCGAAATTGATATCATGGCTATAACCTAATTGTAAATTAAGTTGATTGCCTTTTAAAGCAGCTCGATATCCAACACCAACTAATTCTAGTATCTTCTCATATCCGGTGCTTGAACCAATAACTGCATTATTAATTAAACTTCTATTCATACCCCATAATCGCTTGGTTTCTTGATCAATTTTTTTTGGTTTGATTGATATTTCTTTTCCATCTTTTATATCAAGATTAAAAACTTCTAAGTCAATATTAATTGATTTTTTTCCAGAAGGCCCTTCTATGTTTAAAATGTTTCCAGCCAAAGCAACTTTGACTTTTTCAGGAATTGAAATATTAATTTTACCAATTTTAGACATTAAAATACCTTACAGATTATTTCTCCACCCACTCTTTGCTTTCTTGCGTCAATATCAGTCATCACACCTTTTGGGGTTGATACAATTGCTATACCTAAACCATTATTTATTTTTGGTAAACTTTCTGCACTAGAAAATATTCTTCTCCCTGGTTTTGAAACTCTTTCAAAAGTGCTTATAACCGGGTTTCCTGAATGATATTTAAGCTCTAAAGATAATAATGATTTATTATTTTCTTTGTTCACTTTGAAGTCTTTTATAAATCCTTCATTCTTTAAGATATCAGCAATCTTAGTTTTAAAATTTGAAGAAGGTAATTCAACTTTTTTATGGCTTCTATCTTGAGCATTTTTTATTCTTGCTATCATATCTCCAATTGGATCACTTAAACTCATATTTTCCTTTCTACCAACTTGATTTAACTAAACCTGGTATCTTTCCTTGCAGACCTAATTGTCTTAATGCAATTCTAGATATTTTCAATTTTCTATAAACTCCATGTGGTCTTCCGGTGATCTGGCATCTATTCATCACTCTTACTTTCGCAGAGTTTCTAGGTAATTTTGATAATTTTTGTTGTGCTTTAAATCTTTCCTCTAAAGGAAGCTTTTTATTCATAACAATCTTTTTTAACTTTTGCCTTTTTTTAAATAGCCTGTCCGATAATTTTATTCGTTTATCATTCTTATTTATTGAACTTAATTTAGCCATTTTAGTTATCTCCTTTTTTAATAAATGGAAAATTTAACTTTTCTAAAAGAGCAAAACTATGCTCTTTACTTTTAGCTGATATTACAATCACAATATCAATACCACGAACCTTATCAGCACGATCAAAACTTACCTCTGGAAATATGATATGTTCTTTAACACCAAATGTGTAATTTCCAAATTTATCAAAACCATTTGCAGACAGGCCTCTAAAATCTTTAATTCTTGGTAAAGCTATATTCACAAGTCTATCTAAAAATTCATACATTTTATCTTTTCTAAGTGTTACCTTTAGACCAGCGTTTGATCCTTTTCTAGTTTTAAAATTAGCAACTGATTTTTTAAATTTGGTAATCACAGGTTTTTGACCTGTTATTTTTGCTAAATCCTCCTCACAAGACTTTAATATTTTTGAGTCATTTCCATCTAAACCTAAGCCCATATTTAAAACAATTTTTTCGATTTTTGGACCCATGAACAAATTTTTAAAACCAAATTGAGATTTTAATGCAGGTTGTATTTCTTTATAATAAAGTTCTTTCAATCTCGGAGTCATTATTTTTTAGCCTCAGTTTTTTTTGTTTTTGTTTTTTCGTCAATTAGTTTTAAATTTGATAAATGAATAAAACTTTCCTTTGAAAAAATTCCACCTTTTTTTTCCTTAGTTGTTTTTACGTGTCTCTTTACCATATTAATATCTTTAACTTTTGCTCTATTGTTTGGTCTATCAATTTCAATTACTTCACCTTCTTTTTTTTTATCTCTCCCTGATAAAACTCGAACTTTTAAACCCTTTTTAATCATTACAAAACCTCTGGGGCTAATGAGATTATTTTCATTTGCCCTTTATTCCTTAATTCTCTAGTTACTGGACCAAAAATTCTAGTTCCAACTGGTTCACCTTTATCATCAACCAGAACAGCAGCATTATTATCAAATTTCACTTTTGATCCATCATCCCGATGAATTCCTTTTTTCACTCTAACCACAACCGCTTTATGAACTGATCCTTTTTTTTACTTTTCCCTTGGGAATTGCCTCTTTAACCGCAATCACTATCGTATCTCCTATGCTTGCATATCTTCTTTTCGATCCACCTAAGACTTTAATGCATTCAATTTTTTTTGCCCCAGTGTTATCGGCTACGTTTAATTCTGTTTGAACCTGTATCATTATTTTGTATTCTCCATTACTTGAAATTTCTTATTTTTTGAGAAAGGTTTGCTTTCAATGATTGATACTTTATCACCTGTTTTAAACTTATTATTTTCATCATGAGCATTGTATTTTTTTCTCACTTTTATTACTTTTTTTAATAATGGATGAGAATATTTTCGTTCAACTAAAACAGTTATAGTTTTGTTAGGCTTATCACTTACAACCACACCTGTTAATATTTTCTTAGGCATTTAACTTTCCTTTTAATATTGTTTTTAATCTAGCAATTGTTTTTTTTGTTTCACTAATTTTTGCAGGATTGGTAATCTGTGAATTCATCTTTTGAAATCTAAAATTGAATAAATCTTTTTTAAATTTATCGATATTTTTTATAATTTGATCTTTTGATAGTTTTTTAATTTCTTGTTTTTTCATATTAGGCAAATCTCTTTATAGTTTTTGTTTTAATTGGCAGTTTTGCAGATGCTTTATATAACGCTTCTTTGGCTATCTGTTCTGAAACACCATCTACCTCAAATAAAATTCTTCCTGGTTTTACACGACATGCATAGAATTCTGGAGAACCTTTTCCTTTACCCATACGTACTTCAATAGGTTTTTTTGAAACCGGAATATTTGGAAATATTCTCGTCCAAACTCTTCCTTGTCTTTTCATATGTCTTGTTAGAGCAACTCTAGCAGCCTCAATTTGTTTACCAGTAACCCTATCAGGAGATAGTGCTTTTAAAGCGTAGGCACCATAGTTAATAAAATTTGCTCTTGAGGCAGTTCCATGAATTCTACCTTTGTGAGCTTTTCTCCATTTTGTTCTAACTGGCTGTAACATTTATTGTTTTCCCTCTTTTGGTGAGACTTTATTTGTTTCTTGGCTAAATTCTTTAGCAAAAACCTCACCTTTATAGATCCAAACTTTTATTCCAATTATTCCATAAGTCGTAAGCGCTTCTGCCTCTGCATAATCTATATCTGCTCTTAATGTGTGGGATGGTATGCTGCCGTCTCTTAACCATTCAGTTCTTGCAATCTCATTTCCACCCAATCTTCCACTCACTGAAACTTTAATTCCTTTAGCACCTAATCTTAAACAAGACTGCATTGCTCTTTTCATAGCTCTTCTATAAGAAATTCTTTTGACCAATTGTTGAGCGATGTTCTCAGCAACCAAATAAGCATTTGTCTCAGGTTTTTTTACTTCTTTAATATTTAAAGTAACCTCATTAGAAGTAAATTTAGATAAATTATTTTTTATCTTATCTATATCACTACCTTTTTTTCCAATAACAAAACCTGGTCTAGAAGTGTAAATTGTAACATAACATTTGTTTGCTGTTCTTTCGATCATCACTTTTGAAACTCCAGAATTAATTACATTTTTTTTGATGTATTCTCTAATTTTAAAATCTTCTATGAGATAATTACCAAAATCTTTCTTTTTAGCGTACCAAACAGAGTCCCAACCTCTGTTAACACCTAATCTAAAACCTACTGGATTAACTTTTTGTCCCATGACTCTCCATTTTTTTTGCTTCTGATAAAATAATTGTAACGCTTGAATAAGGTTTTAAAATTGGTGCAGCTCTTCCCTTCGCTCTTGGTCTAAACCTTTTCATAGTAATTTTTTTTCCACAATAAGCTTCTTTAACTACAAGTTTATCAATATCATACTGAAAATTATTTTCCGCATTTGCAACAGCAGATGAAATAGTCTTTCTGATATCACGAGTAATTCTTTTTTCTGAAAACTTAAGATCTCTAATAGCTAACTCTACTTTTTTTCCAACTATACCTTTTAAAATAGGATTAAGTTTTCTTACGCTTGACCTAATATTGTTGTTAATAGATTTCACTACTTTTTCTTTTTTTTTTACTAATTTCTTTTTTTTACTCATAATTATTTCTTAGCCTCTGCCTCAGCGGGTTTTGCTTTTTTGTCTGCAGGTGTATGACCAAAAAAAGTTCTTGTTGGTGCAAATTCACCTAACTTATGACCGACCATGTCTTCAGATATGGTGATAGGTATAAATTTTTTTCCGTTATAAATCAGAAAGCTTACTCCAACAAAATCTGGAATTATCGTTGATTTTCTTGACCAAGTTTTTATAGGGATTTTCTTTGGATCAGCCTTATATTTATCAACTTTTTTAATCAAACTTTCCTCCACAAAAGGTCCTTTCCATACTGCCCTAGCCATTATTTTGTATCCTTCCTTTTGTTTCTTCTCTTCACGATGTATTTATCAGTTCTTTTATTATCTCTTGTTTTCAATCCTTTTGCTGATTGTCCTTTAGGAGAAACTGGATGTCTTCCACCTGCTGATTTACCTTCTCCACCACCATGTGGGTGATCTACTGGATTTTTAACAACACCTCTAGTGTGAGGTCTTCTTCCTAACCATCTTGATCGTCCTGCTTTACCAATTTTGATATTTTTTTGATCAGGATTGCTTAATACACCAATAGTCGCCAATGATCTTGAATCAATTTTTCTAACTTCACCTGATGCTAATTTAATCAAACTATAATTTCCATCTAATCCACTAATCGTTACAGAAGTTCCGGCAGATCTAGCAATTTTGCCTCCACCGCCTGGTTGTATTTCAACATTGTGAATATCTATACCAACTGGGATGTCCTGTAACGGCATGCAATTTCCAACTTTTATTTCTTTTTTTGATCCATTTTCAACTTTATCACCCACTTTTATTTTTTGTGGTGCAAGATAATATGCATGTGAATTATCATCAAATTTTACTAACATAATGTAACAAGATCTGTTTGGGTCATATTCAATTCTTTCTACTATTGCAGGCATATCAAATTTTTTTCTATAGAAGTCGACATGTCGATACATCTTTTTATGTCCACCGGCTCTATTGATAGATGTAATATGACCATTGTTGTTTCTCCCCTTCATTGCATTTTTTGGTGAAACTAAAGATTTAAATGGTTTACCTTTCCAAAGACCAGTTCTATCAACAAGAATTGTTCCTCTAGTAGATTTTGTATATGGTTTAAATGTTTTTAGTGCCATTTTAAATTCCAGTTGTTAGATCAATACTTTGACCTTTTTTAAGAGTTATAATTGCTTTTTTAAAACCAGAGACTTTAACTTTTCTTCCTCTAGTTAATTTAGTTCTATTTTGTTTATTGATAATATTTACCTTTGTAACGTTTACTTTGAAAATTTTTTCGATGTTGTTTTTTATATTTTTCTTATTTGCTTTTGATGGCACTTTAAAAACAATCTTATTTTGTTCTGATAAATTTGTTGATTTTTCAGTCACCAAGGGTGATAAAATTTTGTCGTATAAATGTATCTTATCCATGTTAAGCATACCTCTTTTCTAATTCTTTTACAGATGTTTCTGTAAATACAACTTTTTCAAACTTGACTATATCAAAAGCACTAAAATGATTAATGTCAGTTACTTTAATATTTGGAATATTTCTAATTGATTTTTCAACATTATCTTTTGAGGTTTTGTCCAGGATTATTATTGAATTTGATATTTGAAATTTCTTTAAAATTAAGTTCATCTCTTTAGTCTTTTTTATCTTAGAGCTAAAATCGCTGAAAATTAGAAGGTTGTTATTCTTTATCTTGTCACTGATTAAAGATGCAATACTTTGTTTTTTTTCACTCTTATTCAATTTTCTTTTTTTATATGATAGCTCTCCTTTAGGACCATGAGCTATACCTCCACCAACAAAGATTGGAGCTTTTCTACTTGCGTGTCTAGCATTACCTGTTCCTTTTTGTGCATAAATTTTTGATGTTGGACCTGAGACTTCGTTTTGCTGCTTAGTTTTTGCGTGCCTACCTTTATAGTTTGCATTAGTTTTATATAAAACTGTATTCACTAATTTCTTATTTATTTTTGCTGAAAAAATTTTATCTAAGACTTCAATAGAACTTTTTTTACCATCTAAATTAATTTTATCGACTTTCATTATTTTTTCTTTTTCTCCGGTGTTTTTTTAGCTAATTCAGCAGCTTTGTGTTTTTCACTGATAGTCATTTTTTTTATATTTTTAACTGAACCTTTTACTAGAATTTCAGAATTTTTGGCTCCTGGAATAGAGCCTTTTAAATATAGAAGCTCATTTTCTAAATCCGTTTTAATAATTTCGATATTTTGCATAGTTCTTAATTTATCTCCCATATGTCCAGCCATTTTTTTTCCCTTGAATACTTTACCAGGATCTTGTCTTTGACCCGTTGAACCATGTGATCTATGTGAAATTGAAACACCATGTGTAGCTCTCAAACCACCAAAATTGTGTCTTTTCATAGCTCCTGCAAAACCTTTTCCAATCGTTTTTGATCTAGTATCTACAAATTTAACATCTTTAAAAATCTCTAATCCAAATTCATTTCCCTCTTTGTAATTTTCGATGTTTTGAACTCTATATTCTTTAAGTTTCCTTTTAGCTTCAGTATTTCTTTTGGAAAAATAACCTTTCATAGCCTTTGTTAGTTTTGAGTTTTTGATTTTTCCATATCCAAGTTGAACAGCGGTGTAACCTCTTTTTTCTTTATCTATTACCTGGATTACTCTAGCTTTTTCCATTTTTAATACAGTAACTGGCACCAACTGACCAGATTTATAAAATTCTCTTGTCATTCCAATTTTTTTTCCTAATAAAGCAATCTCACTCATAATTATATCTTAATCTCCACATCGACACCTGATGCTAAATCTAACTTCATTAAAGCCTCGACAGTCTGTGGTGTTGGCTCAATTATATCAATTAATCTTTTATGGGTTCTCGACTCAAATTGTTCTCTACTTTTTTTATCTATATGAGGAGATCTTAAAACTGTATATCTTTCAATTCTAGTTGGTAATGGAATTGGACCTTTTATTGTAGCCCCAGTTCTTTTGACTGTATTTACAATCTCTTCAGTTGAAGCATCTAAAATCTTATTGTCGTAAGCTCTGAGTTTAATTCTAATATTCTGTTTTTCCATTTTAGCCTGCTATTTTTTTTGTTACTTCGTCTTGAACATTTTGTGGGACTTTTGCATAATGATCAAAAAACATTGAATATTGTGCTCGCCCTTGTGACATTGATCTTAAACTATTAATATATCCAAACATATTCGCTAAAGGTACCATTGCAGTTATTACTGTTGCATTACCTCTTTGCTCTTGAGTACTAATTTGTCCTCTACGACTATTTAAGTCTCCAATAACGTCACCCATGTAGTCTTCAGGCGTTACGACCTCAACTCTCATGACTGGTTCTAGTAATTTTAAACCACCTTTTGTACAAGCATCTTTAAAACATGCTCTACTTGCGAGTTCAAAAGCTAATACGCTAGAGTCAACATCGTGATGTAAACCATCTAAAATTGTAACTTTATAGTCAATCATTGGAAACCCTGCTAAAATTCCACCATCAGATACTGTTTCGATACCTTTTTCAACGCCTGGAATAAATTCTTTTGGAATTGCTCCACCTTTAATTTTGCTTTCAACAGCTCTCCCTTTACCAGGTTCTTGCGGTTCTACTAATAATTTTACTTTTGCAAATTGTCCTGCACCACCACTTTGTTTTTTATGTGTGTATTCTACTTCTGAAGAGTTTTCGATTGTTTCTCTGTATGCTACTTGTGGGGCTCCAACATTTGCTTCAACTTTAAATTCTCTTTTCATTCTATCAACAATGATATCTAAGTGTAATTCACCCATTCCTTTTATAATCGTTTGTCCAGACTCTTCGTCAGATGAAACTCTAAACGAAGGATCTTCTTTGGCTAATCTGCCTAACGCTTCTCCCATTTTCTCTTGGTCAGCTTTTGTTTTTGGTTCAACAGCAATTTCAATAACTGGGTCAGGAAATTCCATAGGCTCGAGAAGAACTGGATTATCTTTATTACATAGCGTGTGTCCAGTAATGGTATTTTTCAAGCCAGCTAGTGATACAATATCACCTGCATTAGCCTCTTTAATGTCCTCTCGAGAGTTAGCATGCATTAACAGCATTCTACCAACTCTTTCTTCTTTTTCTTTTGAGGAATTATATACAGCCGTTCCTGTTTTTATTGTACCTGAATAAATTCTAATAAATGTTAATGATCCAACAAATGGATCATTTGCTACTTTAAATGCTAAAGCAGAAAATGGCGCACTATCGTCAAATTTCATTTCTATTTCATCCTCTGAACCTAATTTAGTTCCTTTTATTGAACCAATATCAATAGGACTTGGAAGATAATTAATCACTGCATCAAGTAGTGGTTGAACACCCTTATTTTTAAAAGCTGAACCAGTTAATACAGGAACAAAATCAAAGTTTAATGTTCCTTTTCTAATACATTTAATTAAATCTTCTTCTTTTATTTCTTCACCATTTAAATAAGACTCCATCAGTTTTTCGTCTTGTTCTACAGCCATTTCGACTAATTCTGTTCGGTATTTTTGAGAGATTTCTTTAAGATCCTCTGGGATATCTTTATATTCCCATTCGGCACCTAGAGCTTCATTTTTCCAAACTTGTGCTTTCATTTTAACAAGGTCAACAACTCCAGTTAAAGAGGCTTCAATACCGATTGGTACTTGTATGACCAATGGTTTTGCTCCCAATCTGTCTTTGATCATATCTACACATCTAAAAAAATCTGCACCCGTTCTATCTAATTTATTTACAAAACAAATTCTCGGTACTTTATATTTATCAGCTTGTCGCCATACTGTTTCTGATTGAGGTTCCACACCTGCTACACCATCAAACACTGCAACTGCACCATCAA
Organism: uncultured Pelagibacteraceae bacterium; assembly: GCA_902574345.1. Taxonomy (GTDB): domain Bacteria; phylum Pseudomonadota; class Alphaproteobacteria; order Pelagibacterales; family Pelagibacteraceae; genus Pelagibacter. Next base: position 45,105 of record CACGNF010000003.1, on the reverse strand, counting down.
GTACTTTAAGTGATCTTTCTACTTCAATCGTAAAATCTACGTGTCCTGGTGTATCGATAATATTAATTCTATGATCTTGCCAAAAACAGGTTGTTGCTGCTGATGTAATTGTAATGCCTCTTTCTTGCTCTTGTTCCATCCAATCCATGGTAGCTGCACCATCGTGAACTTCACCAATCTTATGACTTTTCCCTGTGTAATATAAAATTCTTTCAGTTGTAGTTGTTTTCCCAGCATCAATGTGAGCCATGATCCCAATATTTCTATATTTATCTAATGTATGAGTTCTGGCCATAATATTTTACCACCTAAAGTGTGCAAAAGCCTTATTAGACTCTGCCATTTTATGCACATCCTCTTTTTTCTTTACAGCTGCACCTTTTTTTTCGTACGCATCATAAAGTTCATTAAAAATTTTATCAGACATATGTTTATCTTTTCTTTTTCTTGCTGAATCAATAAGCCATCTGATAGCTAAAGCTTGTGCTCTTTTACTTTTAACTTCAACTGGAACTTGATAGGTAGCTCCACCTACTCTTCGTGATCTTACTTCTACAGTGGGTTTAATATTATTGATTGCTTCATTAAAAATATTGATAGGCTCATCTTTTGATTTTGTTTTTATCTTTTCGATTGCATCGTAAACTATTTTAGTAGCTACACCTCTTTTGCCATCGTACATAATATTATTAATTAATTTAGGAATAATTGTGGAATTAAATTTTGGATCAGGAACAATATTTTTTTTAGGTTGTGTTTTTTTTCTAGACATGTCTATTTACCTTTTTTTGTTCCGTACAAAGATCTTCTTTTCTTTCTATTTGCCACTCCTTGAGTGTCTAAATTACCTCTTAAAATGTGATAACGTACACCTGGTAAATCTTTTACCCTACCACCTCTAATTAATACGACAGAGTGTTCTTGAAGATTATGACCTTCTCCAGGTATATAAGCAGTTACTTCAAAACCATTTGATAATCTCACCCTAGCAACTTTTCTTAAAGCAGAATTAGGTTTTTTTTGGAGTTGTAGTATAAACTTTTACACAAACTCCTCGTTTGAGTGGTTGTTTTTGTAATGCTGGAACCTTGTTCCTAGCAATTTGTTTAGTTCTTTTTTTTCTTAACAACTGGTTAATAGTTGGCATATCTGTAAATTTTATAATTGTTTATTTTTGAATGAAATAACTGACAGGTTATTTGTGGCAGCGTTTAGTGTCTAAAGTTAACACTACATTCCAACCAAAAAATATCGCCAAAATACTTATTAATTTAATTTTGTCAAACTAAAACTAATTAGCAAACGTGTTATTTTTATTGATTTACAGGGGTTTCTGGCTGTTCAATCTGCTCTTGCTCAGAAAGAAATTTATTGTCATCTTGTAGAGCTTTTTTGTTCCATTTGTTTTTAATATTACCAGTTCCCGCAGGGACTAATCGTCCAACTATTACATTCTCTTTTAAACCATTAAGTGGATCAACTTTACCTTTAATAGCAGCATCTGTAAGAACTCTTGTAGTTTCCTGGAATGATGCAGCAGAAATAAAAGACTCGGTTTGCAGAGAAGCTTTAGTAATCCCCATTAAAACTCTTTCTCCAGTAGCTGGCTTTTTACCCTCAGATTTTAATTTTTCATTAACATTATCAAATTTAATTCTGTCAATGATTTCACCAGGTAAATAAGAGGAATCACCAGTTGTTTTTACTTCAACTTTTTTTAACATTTGTCTTAAAATAGTTTCTATGTGTTTATCGTTAATAATTACACCCTGTAATCTATAAACCTCTTGAACCTGATTAACAAAATATTCAGTTAAATCTTTTATGCCCATAATTCTAAGAATATCGTGTGGTAATGGCTGTCCATCTAATAAATATTCTCCTTTTTTAATTTTTTCACCCTGATTAAAATTAATATGTTTTCCCTTGGGTATTAAATAATTAGATGGTTCTGATCCATCTTCAGGCACAATTGATATTCTTTGCTTTCCTCTAACTTCTTTTCCAAATATAACTTGTCCATCATTTTCAGCAATGATTGCGCTATCTTTAGCTTTTCTAGCTTCAAACAATTCAGCAACTCTTGGAAGACCTCCAGTGATATCTTTAGTTTTAGTCGTTTCTTTAGGTAATCTAGCAATCACATCACCAGCAGAAACTTTTTGACCATCTTTAACTGATAAAATTGAGTCAGGAACTAAATAATATCTTGCTTCATTGTCATCCGCCTTTTTAATCACGTTTCCTTTTTCATCTCTTAAAGTTATTCTTGGTTTTAAATCTGTACTTTTTGATTGAGAACGCCAATCAACTACTGATTTTGAAGATATACCTGTCGCATCATCTGTAGTCTCTTGAATAGATACACCATCAATTAAATCAACATAGCTTGCAATACCACTTTTTTCAGCAATCACTGGGGTAGTGTAAGGATCCCATTCACAAATTTTTGTATTAGCTTTTACTTTATCACCATTTTTAAAAAATAATTTCGAACCATAGGCTACTTTATAGACTGCAATTTGAACTCCATTATCGTCCTCAATAGATAATTGTGTATTTCTACCCATGACAATCAAGTTCTTTTTAGAATCCTCTAAAATGTTTGAGTTAATAATTTTTAAAGTCCCTTCATTTTTAGTGACTATTTGTGAGTCTTGTTTAACTGAAGCAGTTCCACCTACGTGGAAAGTTCTCATTGTTAGTTGCGTTCCTGGTTCTCCAATTGATTGTGCAGAAATCATTCCAATTGCTTCACCTACATGAACCATCTGACCTCTAGATAAATCTCTTCCATAAGAAGTAGCACATACACCTTCTTTAGATCCACATGTCATAACAGAATAAACCTTAACTGATTTTATTCCTGCAGAATCTATCTTATCACAACCAGCCTCATCAATCATAGTTAACTTTTTAATTATAATTTCACCAGTTATTGGATGCTTTACATCGTCAAAAGTAACTCTTCCCAAAGCTCTTTCTGATAAGCTTACAACAACATTTCCACCTTCCAGAATTTCTGAAAGTTCGATGAATCCAGGATTTTTACAATCACATTCTTTTTTTGTAACAGTTAAATCTTGGGCAACATCACATAATCTTCTAGTTAAATAACCTGAGCTAGCAGTTTTAAGGGCTGTATCAGCTAGACCTTTTCTGGCACCATGAGTAGAATTAAAATATTCTAATGCAGTTAAACCCTCTTTAAAATTCGAGGTTATTGGGCTTTCAATAATTTCACCTGATGGTTTTGCAATAAGTCCTCTCATTCCAGCTAATTGTTTCATTTGTGCTGCAGATCCTCTTGCTCCACTATCTGCCATCATAAATACTGAATTTATTTTCAAACCTTCTGTAGTTTTTTCTGTAGCAGAAATTCCTTTCATCATTTCGGATGCTACTTGATCAGTACATTTTGACCATGCATCAACAACTTTGTTGTATTTTTCTCCTCTTGTAATTAGTCCTTCAGAATATTGAGTTTCATAGTCAGCTATTAGTTTTTTAGTATCATCAATAAGTTTATTTTTACTTTCCGGAATGACTAAGTCATCTTTACCAAAAGAAATTCCTGCTTTAAATGCATGTTTAAACCCTAGATCCTTTAATTTATCACAGAAAATGACTGTTCTTTTTTGACCACAAAATCTAAAGACAATATCAATAATCTCTGAAACTGTTTTCTTTGGTAAAATTCTATCAATTAAAGAAAACTTAATATTATTATTTTTAGGCAATAAGTTAGCTAGTAAAAATCTTCCTGCAGTAGATGTATATTTCTCAAATTTTTGATTACCCTTTTCATCAACAGTTTCAAATCTAGAAATAATTGTACTATGAACTTTAATTTGACCAGAAGAAAGCGCAAATTCAATTTGATCCGCATTTAAAAAATATCCAGCTGGCTTATCAGTGACTGGTTCTTGAGATAAATAATAAATTCCTAAAATCATATCCTGACTTGGGACAATTATTGGTTTTCCGTTAGATGGAGAAAGAATATTATTAGTTGATAGCATTAATATTCTAGCTTCAAGTTGTGCCTCTAAACTTAAAGGAACGTGAACAGCCATTTGATCACCATCAAAATCTGCATTAAACGCAGCACATGTTAAAGGATGTAATTCAATCGCATCTCCCTCAATTAATTTTGGTTCAAAAGCTTGAACTCCCAATCTATGAAGTGTTGGAGCTCTATTTAATAAAACTGGATGTTCTCTAACAATTAATTCAAGCGCATCCCAGACAGCGTTAGTTTCTTTCTCAACTAATTTTTTTGCTTGTTTAATTGTTGAAGCTAAACCTAGTTTATTAAGTCTTGCATATAAAAATGGTTTAAATAACTCTAACGCCATTTTTTTTGGTAATCCACATTCGTGTAATTTTAAGTCTGGACCTACTACAATTACTGAACGACCTGAATAATCAACTCTTTTACCAAGTAAATTTTGTCTAAATCTTCCTTGTTTTCCCTTTAACATTTCAGCTAAAGATTTTAATGGTCTTTTACCTGTCCCAGTGATTACTCTACCTCTTCTTCCATTATCAAAAAGTGCATCGACAGACTCTTGTAACATCCTTTTTTCATTTCTGATGATAATATCCGGTGCCTTAAGATCCATTAATCTCTTTAAACGATTATTTCTATTAATTACCCTTCTATAAAGATCATTTAGATCTGATGTTGCAAATCTTCCACCATCTAGAGGAACCAATGGTCTTAATTCTGGTGGAATAACTGGAACAACTGTCATAATCATCCACTCAGGTTTTTGACCAGTTTCAATAAAAGACTCAATTAATTTTAATCTCTTAATAGCTCTTTCTTCATTAACTTTTGATTTCGTCTCTTTGATATAATCAACAAGATTTTTTCTCTCTAAATCTAAATCAAGATTTTTAAGCATTTCAAGAACTGCTTCAGCTCCAATTCCAGCTGTAAAAGCCTCCTCACCATATTCATCTTGATATTTTGCCAACTCTTCTTCATTTAAAAGCTGATTTTTTTGCAGACCTGTTAAACCTGGCTCAATGACAATAAAATTTTCAAAATACAAAACTCTTTCGACTTCTTTAAGTTTCATATCAACAGCAAGTGCTATTCTACTTGGTAATGATTTTAAAAACCATATGTGTGCAACAGGTGTCGCTAAATTAATGTGGCCCATTCGTTCTCTTCGAACATTTGATTTTGTTACTTCAACACCACATTTTTCACATATGATACCTCTAAATTTCATTCTTTTATATTTTCCACACAAACACTCATAATCTTTAATTGGACCAAATATTCTTGCACAGAAAAGACCATCTTTCTCTGGTCTAAAAGTTCTATAATTAATAGTTTCTGGTTTTTTAATTTCACCATAGGTCCAAGATTTTATTTTCTCTGGGCTAGCTAATGAAATCTTGATGCTATTAAAATTTTGAGCTTCAGATATTTCTGAATTTTTAAATAGATCTGTTAGTTCTTTTTTCATAATTAGTTTAATTCCACATTTAATGCCAAAGATTTTATTTCTTTAACAAGTACGTTAAATGATTCTGGTATTCCAGACTCAAAATTTTCTTCACCCTTAACAATAGTCTCATAAACTTTTACTCTTCCAGCGACATCATCAGATTTTACAGTAAGTATTTCTTGAAGTGTGTATGATGCACCATATGCCTCAAGTGCCCATACCTCCATCTCACCAAATCTTTGACCACCTAATTGAGCTTTTCCACCCAGTGGTTGCTGAGTAACTAAACTATAAGGACCTGTAGATCTAGCATGAATTTTATCCTCAACCAAATGATGAAGTTTAAGCATGTAAATTATTCCAACTGTAACTGGTCTGTCAAATTTTTCACCAGTTCTTCCATCCCATAAATAAGTTTGTCCTGATTTAGGTAAATTTGCTAACTCTAACATTTCTGTTACATTTTTTTCTTTAGCCCCATCAAAAACTGGAGTTGAGATAGCTATACCATTTTGTAGATTTTCACATAAATCCTTAAATTCTGTTTTACTTAGTTTATCAACTTTTTGATCAAATATTTCTTCGCCATAAACAGATTTTAAAAAACTTTCTATTTTTTCACTTTTCTCAATCTTTTTATTATTTTCATTAACTAAATTTTTAATTTGTTCTCCAAATTCTTTGCAAGCCCATCCCAAATGAGTTTCAAGAATTTGCCCCACATTCATACGACTTGGCACACCCAAAGGATTTAATACTATATCTACTGGTCGACCATCTTCTCTATAAGGCATGTCTTCAACAGGAACGATTTTACTGACAACACCTTTGTTACCATGTCTTCCTGACATTTTATCACCTGGTCTTAATCTTCTTTTGATGGCAACAAAAACTTTTACCATCTTCATCACGCTAGGTAATAAATCATCACCACTTCTAATTTTTAAAACTTTATCTTCAAATCTTTCGGTAATATCTTGTTTTGCTTTATTATACTGATCTTTTAATTGTAATAATGCATTTTCATTTTTTGAGTTTGAAATAGTTAGCTTGAATAGATCATTGATAGATATCTTATCAATTGTTTCAAAATCTAATTTAGAACCAGCTTCGACATCTCTTATTTTCTTAGAAAGGGTTTCCCCTGATAAAATTTGAGCAGCTCTTTGTTTAATACTTCTTTCTAAAATTTCTTCCTCAACAATTTTATCTTGTTGTACTTGATCTATTTCAGCTCTTTCAATTGTAATAGATCTTTCATCTTTTTCTATACCATGTCTATTAAATACTCTTACGTCAACTACAGTACCACTACTTCCTCTGGACATCCTTAAAGATGTATCAGTCACATCTATTGCTTTTTCTCCAAAAATTGATCTCAACAATTTTTCCTCTGGACCTGATGCGGAGTCTCCTTTAGGAGTTACTTTCCCTACCAATATATCACCCGCATTCACCTCTGCGCCAATGTATACTATTCCTGACTCATCTAAATTTTTTAGAGCTTCTTCATTAACATTAGGTATGTCTCGTGTTATTTCTTCTTCACCAAGTTTTGTATCTCTAGCCATTATTTCATATTCAACAATATGTACTGAGGTAAATACATCATCGGTTACACATCTTTCTGAAATTAAAATAGAGTCCTCAAAATTGTATCCTTGCCATGGCATAAACGCTACAGTAACGTTTTTACCTAAAGCTAGTTCACCCAGCTTTGTAGAAGGTCCATCGGCTATTATATCACCAGTTTTTACTTTATCGCCTACTCTAACCAGTGGTCTTTGATTAATACATGTGTTTTGATTAGATCTTTTAAATTTTTGTAAATTGTAAATATCAACACCAGATTTTGAGAAATCAGTTTCTTCTGTGACTTTAATTACTATTCTCTTACCATCAATTTTATCTACCACACCGTCTCTTTTAGCAACAATTGTTACCCCTGAATCTAATGCAACATCACTTTCTATTCCTGTACCAACTAGAGGTGCCTCAGGTTTCAATAAAGGAACTGCTTGTCTCATCATGTTAGAACCCATTAAAGCTCTGTTGGCATCATCATTTTCTAAAAAGGGTATTAAAGAAGCAGCAACAGAGACTAATTGTTTAGGTGATACGTCAATATAATCTATTGTTTCAGGTTTTGATAAAAGGAAGTTTAAGTTTTGTCTACAAGAAACCAACTCCTCAACTATTTTTCCGTTTTTATCAATCTTAGTATTTGCTTGGGCTATAGTAAATTTTGTTTCCTCCATTGCTGACAAATATTCTACTTTATCTTGAACAACACCTTCTTTAACTCTCTTGTAAGGACTTTCAATAAAACCATATTTATTAATTTTTGCATAAGTAGATAAACTATTGATTAAACCAATATTTGGACCTTCTGGGGTCTCGATTGGACAAATTCTGCCATAATGAGTTGGATGCACATCTCTAACCTCAAACCCAGCTCTTTCCCTTGTTAATCCACCAGGACCTAGGGCTGAAACTCTTCTTTTATGTGTTATTTCTGATAGTGGATTTGTTTGATCCATAAATTGTGAAAGCTGAGAACTTGCAAAAAAATCTTTTAGCGAAATTGTAAGTGGTTTTGCATTGATTAAATCTTGTGGCATTGCTGACTCAATGTCCAAGGTAGTCATTTTTTCTTTAATAGCTCTTTCCATTCTATAAACACCTATACGAGCTTGATTTTCAACTAATTCACCTACAGATCTAACTCTTCTATTTCCCAAATGATCAATATCGTCAACATCATCCTTGCCATCTCTTAAGTCTAACATTTTACGAATAATTGCTAAAATATCATCATTTCTTAATATTGTAATTTTATCTGAGCATTCTAAATCTAATCTAGAATTCATTTTTACTCTACCAACATCAGACAAGTCATATCGGTCTGAGCTAAAGAATAAATTATTAAAAATTTGAGTTGCTATTTCAATTGTTGGAGGTTCACCGGGTCTCAACATTTTATAAATTTCAGTGATTGCCTCATCTTTAGAATTATTTTTGTCATTCAAGATTGTAGTGAGTAAATAAGGACCTTTATTGATAGAGTTTGTTACAGAAATATCTAAACTAGTAATATTCGCATCTAAAATTTGTTGAATAATTGTTTCATTTAACTCAGTACCAATTTTTAATAACCCATCCTCTTGATCATTTAATTTAATATCCTTATGTAAAAACTTTCCAAATAAAGACTCTTTTGCAACTAATATGTCTTTTAATCCATCATTAGATAGTTTTTTTGCGTTTAAATAATTTATTTTTTCTCCTAATTTGATTACAACTTTTCCTGATTTAGCATCAACAACTTCCTCAGAGAAGTTTTTAGCTTTATAATTTTCAGGATTGAATTTTGTTTTCCATTTTTCTGATTTCACATCAAAAGAAAATTTTTCTGACTCATAAAATTCGTTTACTATTTCACTTTTTGAATAACCAAGAGCTAGTAATAAAGTAGAGGCAAGAATTTTTTTCTTTCTATCAATTTTAAAATATAAAAAATCTTTTACATCATATTCAAAATCTAACCAAGAACCTCGATTTGGTATTACTCTGCAATTAAATAAAAGTTTTCCGCTAGCATGTGTTTTACCTTTGTCATGATCAAAAAAAACACCTGGACTTCTATGCATTTGATTGACAACAACTCTTTGAACACCATTTGTTATGAATGTACCACTATTTGTCATCATTGGGACTTCACCCATATAAACTTCTTGTTCTTTCGCTGATAAAATATCTTTTGTATTTGTTTCTTGGTTTATTTCGTAAACAACTAATCGTAGTGTACATTTTAAAGCGGAGGAATAAGTTAAACCTCTTGCAATACATTCTTCTACATCAAATTTTGGTTTTTCAAGTCTGTATGATACGTATTCTAAAGTTGCTTTATCGTTAAGATCTTCAATAGGAAAAATGCTTTTAAATACTCTGTCAAATCCTTTGGTTAAATCACCTGCTTCAGGATTGAAGAATGTTAATTCATCATAGGAATTTTTTTGAACTTCAATTAAATTAGGAATGGATAAACTTTCTTTAAGTTTTCCGAAACTCTTTCTAATATTTTTCTTTTCGGTAAAAGATATTTGCATCTATGTCTTAATACTGATTAGATTTAATTAATCAGTACTTAAAAATTTCCTATTAATTTATTTAAGTTCTACTTTAGCCCCTGCAGCTTCTAACTTAGCTTTAATTTCTTCTGCTTCTTTTTTAGGCACACCAGCTTTTACCTCTTTAGGTGCCCCCTCTACCAAGTCTTTTGCTTCTTTAAGACCAAGAGAAGTTGCTGCTCTTACTTCTTTAATTACGTTTATCTTTTTATCTCCTGCAGAAACAAGCATGATTGAAAAGTCATCTTTATCTTCTGCTGCTGCTCCTGCTGCTGCTGCTGGAGCTGCCGCCGCCATTGGCGTAACACCCCATTTTTCCTCTAATTGTTTTGAAAGATCTGCTGCCTCTGCAACAGTCAAACTTGATAAGTCTTCTATAATTTTATTTAGATCTGGCATAATTTACTCTTTAGGTTGTGTTTCAGAATTTTCTGGGGGTAAACTACTCATTTTTTCTGATCGTGCAAGCAAAATACTTACTAATTTTGATGCAGATGCATTCAAAATACCCACAATATTAGCCCTTGCCTCGTCTAAGGTAGGCAAATTCGCCACGTTCATTACTCCAGCTTGGTCAAGAATTTCGTTTTCCATCATTCCACCGATCAATTTTAGATTCTCATTATCTTTTGCAAACTTAGATAAAATTCGAGCTGACATAATTGCATCTTCTCCAAATGCGACTGCTGTTGGACCGGTAAATAAATTTGATAAATCTTTACATTTAGTTTTTTCAAGAGCCAATTTTGTAATTCTGTTTTTTGTGATCTTAAAAATTATTCCATGTTCTCTCATTTTTGATCTTAATTCATCTAATTGAGTCATTGTTAAACCTTGGTAATGAGTAACCATTACCGCTTTACTATTCTCAAACTGCGTTGTCATTTCAGCAATATAATTTTTCTTTTGATCTTTATTCATCATAACTTAAATATTTTTTCCTAATTTTAATTTATACGAAACACCCATTGTTGATGTTAAAAAAACAGATTTTATTAAATCTCCTTTGATTGTATTATTTGATTTTTCTTTCTCAAGTGTATCTATAACAGCATTAAAATTTTTAATTAACTTATCATCACTAAAAGATTTTTTTCCAATACTTACACCAATATTTCCATCTTTATCATTTCTAATTTCTGCTTGGCCAGATTTTGCATCTGAAATTGCTGTTTTTAAATTTTCAGTCACAGTTCCTAATTTTGGATTTGGCATTAAACCTTTTGGTCCTAATACTTTTCCTAATTTTGATAATTTAATCATCATGGATGGAGTACAAATTAATTTTTCAAAATTCATTTCACCATTTTTAATTTTTTCAATAAATTCATCACCACCTACAATGTCTGCACCAGCGTTTTTTGCTTCATCAGACTTTGTATCTTCACATACAACAGCAACTTTTATTTTTTTACCAGTTCCACCAGGAAGATTAACAACAGTCCTAATGTTAATCTCACTTTTTTTCTGTTTATTGTTAATCTGAAAACTTAAATCAACTGACTCATCGAATTTTGTTGTGCAATTTTTTTTAACTACAGGAAGTAATTTTTCAATTACTTCAGAAGGAAGTTCTGAAGTTTTTTCAGGAAGTTTTTTAAATCTTTTTGAAGACATAATTAATCTTTTACCTCGATACCCATTGATCTTGCAGAACCAGCAATAATTTTGACCGCTTGATCTAAATCAAGAGCATTCAAATCCTCCATTTTTTGTTTAGCAATTTCTTCAGCTTGTTTTTTTGTAATTGATGCAACAATATTTCGGCCAGGTTCTTGGGAACCACTCTTTAATTTTGCAGCTTCTCTTATAAAGAAAGATGCAGGTGGTGATTTGATTTTAAAATCGAATTTTTTATCTTTGTAAACAGTAATCTCAACTGGTACAGGTTTGCCAGCTAACTTTTTAGTTTTATCGTTAAACGCTTTACAAAATTCCATAATGTTTACACCACGCTGTCCTAATGCAGGTCCAACTGGTGGAGCGGGATTAGCTTGCCCACCTTTAATTTGTAATTTTATAAAACCACTAATTTCTTTTTTAGCTGCCATAAATTAACTTACTTTCTCCACTTGATTATATTCTAAATCAACTGGTGTTGGCCTTCCAAATATAGAAACTGACACCTTAAGTCTAGACTTTTCTTCATCAATTTCTTCAACCATTCCACTAAATGAAGCAAAAGGACCATCTATAACCTGAACTTTTTCACCTACCGCATATTCTATGGCTGATTTTGGCTGAGCAACCCCATCTTTTATTTGACCTAAAATTTTATCAATTTCTTTATCAGATACAGGCACTGGCATTCCTTTAGTACCTAAAAAACCACTAACACGTTTTATGTTTTTTATCATGTGGTAAATATCATTATCCATCTCACTCTTAATTAAAACATAGCCCGGAAAATACTTTTTCTTTCTTTGAATTCGTTTACCTCTTTTAACTTCAGTTACATCGTGAGTTGGAACAATAATTTCCTCAAATTTTTCAGAGATTTTAGCCTTATCTGCTTCCTCTTTGATAAGTCCTGCGACTTTATTTTCAAAACTTGAGTGAGATTGAACAATGTACCAATTTTTCATTAAATACTCACTTTAAGTAATAACTCTAAGAAAAATTTTAAAACCTGATCTAACAATAGAAAAAATAAAGACATAACTACTGCCATTGCAAAAACCATTAATGCACCCTGAAGTGTTTCTTTTCCTGTTGGCCAAGAGACTTTGAATGCTTCTTGTTTTACTTCCTGTATAAATTTTATCGGGTTCTTCATAATTATTTAATTTATATTGGCAGGAGCGGAGGGACTCGAACCCTCAGCCTCCGGTTTTGGAGACCGGCGCTCTACCAATTGAGCTACACTCCTATATAGAGTTTACTCTATAATTTTAGTTACTACCCCAGCTCCTACAGTTCTACCACCTTCACGAATAGCAAAGTTTAATTTCTCTGACATCGCAATTGGTGTAATTAGTTTAACTGTAAATTTAGCATCATCACCAGGCATAACCATTTCAGTTCCAGCTGGTAACTCTACTTCTCCAGTTACATCTGTGGTTCTAAAATAAAATTGTGGTCTATACTTTGTGAAAAAAGGTGTATGTCTTCCACCTTCTTCTTTTTTAAGTACATATGCTTGAGCTTCAAATTTAGTATGTGGTGTAACAGAACCTGGCTTACAAAGAACTTGCCCTCGTTCAATATCGGTTCTTTCAACGCCTCTTAAAAGTACTCCAACGTTATCTCCTGCCTCACCAGAATCTAAAAGTTTTCTAAACATTTCAACACCAGTGCAAACTGATTTTTTGGTTTCTCTAATACCAACTATTTCAAGCTCATCACCAGTTTTGAGCACACCTGACTCAACTCTTCCAGTTGCAACTGTACCTCTTCCTGAAATAGAAAAAACATCTTCAACAGGCATCAAAAAATCTTTATCTTTTGGTCTGTCTGGCTGTGGAATAAATTCATCAACATTCTTCATTAATTCTAAAATTGAATTTTTTCCAATTTCATCATCTCTTCCTTCAACGGCTGCAAGTGCTGAACCTTTCGCAATTGGAGTTTTGTCACCAGGAAATTTATAAGAAGTTAGTAATTCTTTAATTTCTTCCTCAACTAGATCAATCATTTCTTTATCATCAACTTGATCTACTTTATTTAAATAAACACAAATAGCAGGAACTCCAACTTGTCTTGCTAAAAGAATATGCTCTCTTGTTTGAGGCATAGGACCATCAGCTGCGTTAACAACCAAAATTGCACCATCCATTTGTGCTGCACCTGTTATCATATTCTTTACGTAGTCAGCGTGACCTGGACAATCAACGTGCGCGTAGTGTCTCTTTTCAGTTTCATATTCAACGTGTGCTGTTGAAATTGTAATACCTCTTTCTTTCTCTTCTGGAGCTTTATCAATTTGATCATAAGCAACAGCTTGTGCTCCACCAGTTTCAGATAAAACTTTAGTGATTGCTGCAGTTAAAGTTGTTTTACCATGATCGACATGACCGATTGTTCCAATGTTACAATGCGGCTTATTTCTTACAAATTTTTCTTTTGACATTATTAATATTCCTCACTTTTATTTTTTTATAAACTATTTTTTTCTTGGAGCGGGTAAAGGGAATCGAACCCTTACATCCAGCTTGGAAGGCTAGCGTTCTACCATTGAACTACACCCGCACAACCCCAAGAGTAACACTCCAGTATTGCTAAAGATTATTGAATGGTGGAGGGGGAAAGATTCGAACTTTCGAAGACCGAAGTCAACGGGTTTACAGCCCGCCCCATTTGACCGCTCTGGAACCCCTCCCTTAGGGGAAGTGTCCCCTGTTCAATAAAGCTTCAAACAACAAGCGTTTTATATATTTTATTTGTTCAAATGCAACACGTGATTTAATGGGAAAATATTTAAAAAAACGTGTAAAACAATGATAATTTTATGAATAAATCTTCTTTTTTTATCATTGGTCAACATGCAGTAATTGAGGCACTTAGAAATCCAAAAAGAAAGGTTTTGCGGATATTCTTAACTGAGGAAAGTAAGAAAAATATTCATAAAAAAAGTCCTAATAAAAACTTGTTAAATGACGTCAAAGTATATTTTAAAACAAAAAAAGAGCTTGATAAGTATAGCACTAGAGAAAATTTACAACATCAAGGTTATGTTGCAGAAGTTGAGCATATTCAAAAACCAATCCTTAAAGAATACATAAAAGAAAAGAATAATGTTACATTAATTTGTCTTGATGGTGTAACTGATCCAAGAAATATAGGTTCTTTGATAAGAAGTGCTGCCTCTTTTAATATTGACGGAATCATTATTAAAGAAAGAAACTTCCCTAGTGAAAGTAAACTTATGTATAAAGCAGCAAGTGGTGCAATTGAGTATATTAATATTTTTGAAGTTTCTAATATCAATTCAACACTAAAAAATCTTAAAGAAAAAAATTTTTGGGTATATGGCTTTGATGGTAGTGGAAAAGAAGACTTTACCGATATTGAATGGAAAGGAAATAATATATTATTATTTGGATCTGAAGGATCTGGGATGCATAAACACACATCAAAATATGCAGATTTTTTAGTTAAGATTGAGATAAATGAAAAAATTGAGAGTCTTAATATATCAAATAGTGCTGCAATTGTATTTCATCATTTAAGTTACCTGAAAAAAAAGAGTTGATTAATTAATAAATAATTAATAGTTATTGCGCATGCCCTTGTAGCTCAGCTGGTAGAGCAATTGATTTGTAATCAATAGGTCCGCGGTTCGAATCCGTGCGGGGGCACCATCAAGAAGTTTCTCTTCTTAACTGCTCTATTTTGATTTTCTTTTGTAAACTTCTGTTTCTATCGTAAAGAAGATTAAATTTAATTTTTTGATTAGTTTTTACTATAATATTTTTTGCATTCCTCACTTCACTATTATCAGCAACAGCAGATATTGGTCTTTTTTTGGAATTTAGATTCTTAATATTTATTTTAGATTTATCGCTTACAATTTTACCTCTCCATCTTCTTGGTCTAAATGGACTTATTGGAGATATAGATAATCTTTTTGAATTCAAACTTAATATAGGTCCATGAACTGATAAATTATATGCAGTACTTCCAGCAGGTGTGGAAACTAGGACACCATCGGAGACAAGTTTTTTTATGACTTGTTTAGAACCATGATAAATAGATAAAGAAGCTGCTTGTCTACTTTGTCTTAGAATTGAAACTTCATTTATAGCTATATGTTTTTTAGTTTGATTTTTATTATTTTTTACAACCATCTCTAGTGGAGAGATGGTAATCATTCTTGCTTTATGTAAATTGCTTATGATATTTTTTGATGAAAATTTATTCATCAAAAATCCATAACTCCCAGAATTTACGCCATAAAAAAACTTTTTAGATTTTCTATTCTTTTTAAGTGTTTGCAGCATAAAACCATCACCACCAATAACAATTGTTATATTGGGTCTTTTAATTTCATTGTGATTAATTTTTTTTTGAATTACTGATTTTATTTTTAAAGATCTTTGATTTTTATCAGATATGATTTGAACTTTATTCATCTAATGGTGCCCTCGGCCAGACTCGAACTGGCACTCCGCAAGCGGCAAGGATTTTAAGTCCTTTGTGTCTACCAATTTCACCACGAGGGCATTAATGAATTTCATGAGTGTTTATGCTAATATTTATAATTGAACAAGATGAATAAGTAAATTTTTTTAATTATATTAATCAGAATGTATTTCTTAATTCAAGGTTTGTTCCATATTCAGGAATTTCACTCATCAAACTGTAGTTAGAACTTATGTTGATATCAAAACCACTTAAATTTCTTTTATAATTTAAAGTTGCTTCATTATTATCTAATTTCATAGCATACTCAGTACTTTCATCAGGCACATAGCCAAACCCTATATATAAAGTGTCACTATGAGCAATTTCACTTTGACTTCTTTCATAAATCGTCATTAGAGATAAACCATTATCCATTTCTAAATCAAATCCAATATTGCCTCTAATACTTTTAGAATCTTGACCTATGCCTCTAGTATATTCTGTTGTTTGTGAAATATACCTATATGTTGCATCCGAAGTGGGGCTAAAGTCTAAACTAAATTCTAAACCTGCATTTGGCTCAAAAGTTAATGAGTTATAGTCAATAATATTACTTAAATTAAAACCTGAAGATATCATTCCAGTTTCAACTACTTGTTTATTATAAACAAGATTAGCTACTCCCGTTTCTGAATACTCAGATAATTCTGTGTAGCTGAGATCAATTCTTATATTAGGAGAAATATTGAATTTTTCTTTTTGATAAGAAGTAAAATAATTAATTGAGCCAAATACTTGTGATCCATTTCGATTACCTGTTCTAGTATTCCCTCCTCCTTTTCTAACATGATCAGTCTTTAACTTGCTTACTCCCAAAACACCTTCAATAAATCTTTCATCATCATGAGGAAAAGTTCCATAAAGTGATAAACTAACTGAGTCAGTATCTAAAGTCGTGCCAAAAGAGCCTACATCAACTTCATCTCGACCATACCGGAATGCGTATCCATATAATTTATTTTCACTTATCTTTTTATCCATTCCAAACGAGATACCTTTACTATCAATTTTTTTTGACGAAGAATGTGAAGTATCTCCTGCTCTTCCAAAACTAATACTGCCCTCACTCCAAAATGACCATTCATCCGACAATTTATCTAACACCTCATTAGTTTTATTAGATACTGGGAGCATTTCTGATAATGAAGCCATCATTGAATTAGAAAAATTTAATCTAATATTTTGGTTACTTAATTGGTCATTACTTCTATGACGTCTTAACCAAAACATACGATTTAATACTGGCGTGGTGGCGTGGATGGCAATTTGTTTAGCTGTTGTTGTTTGAGAGTCAATTATAGCTAAATGATCTTTACCGCCTTTATATTTACCAACAGGGTCATCACAAGCACTATCAATTACGCTCCAATTACAACTTAGGTTAAATTCATGAACTTGATGAAGTGCATCATCAATGATAAACATTTTACTTCCATCGTTGCTAAAAGCCATTTCTCTTGAATCTGATCCTGCAACAAGAGAACTTACATCGAAGGTACCTTCAAGGGATAAAGTAGAAACATCATAAGGTGTAGTTAATTTAAATTGAGAAATGTGATTGTCATCTTCAAGTTCGCTTCTAATGGTGTACATTTTAGTACCATTGTAATTAAAAGTAACTCCATCTATGTAATCGTGAGTAGAACTTAGGTCTTCAGTATTAAGATGAGTAACTCCTGAGCTAAACTCAAATGGTGTAGCTAGTGAATATTCATGAATACGATGTTGGTTTTCATTTCCTGCACCAGCAACAATCATTCTGGTACCATCATTATTAAATGCAACTGAATTTGCTCTTTGTTCTTGACCATCCAATTCGAATGCTTCATTAAATGTAGCAGTTGAAATATCAAATGCAGTACTTAGTGACCAATAATCTATTGTATTTTCACCAGCATGGTTAGAAATAAACATTTTTGTTCCATCGTTATTGAACACTACTTGTGATGGTACAAATTTATTAACACCTCCAGATCTATGCACTACTTTAGTATTGTTTACTGTTGCCGTTGAAATGTCATATGCAGTAGTTAATATATATTCGACAACTGCATCCGATGATTTATCACTCTCTACAGTATACATTTTTGTACCATCATTATTAAATGTAAGTCCCAGATAAAAGCCTATATCGATTGATTTACTTTGCACAAAGGTTGGCTCCGCTATAGCTTTAGAAAAAAATAAAGCTAAAAAAAATACAATGTAATGAATTTTATAAAAATTTTTCACAACAAATAATCATTAATACCTCAAAAAAAATTCAAGAAATGAGTGTTAAAAATGTTAAAACATTATAATTCAAATGTCTAGGTAGGACAAAATTCATGATGAATAAGTATCTTTAATAGTTATCATTATTTAATGAAAAAAAATATTGTTAAATCTCACTTAAAAAAGAAATCACAGGCAAAGCTTGCCTTATCAATTAGCCTATTTTTTGTGCTTTTAACAGCAACTGGATACCTCTTTAATTCCAAAGAAGTAATTTTTCTATTTTATATTTTTTGTTTTGTATTTTTCTATAATTTAGTAATTCAATTTTTATTAGAAAGGTTTGATATTAAATCATGATTAAAACACTTATTAAATTAAAGATATTAAAATTAATACTAATTGGTGGGGTATCAACAGCTTATGTTTTTAAGAAATATTGTGATCAAAAAAATGAAATAAAAAGTAAAAAAGATAAAAAACTTTTAAATTAAAAGAAATACCAAACAAATCATTTGAACAAAATTAATTACTACTGAGATAAAGTGTGAATATTTGAACTTTTTATCCTGTTTTTCATCTCTATATTTATTAATTAACGGCATTAATAAATAGTTTGATGTAGCAAATAAAATTGTGATTAATAAGATTAAATAAAAATCAACACCTAATTTATTTAAAAATAAAAATAGTAGTAGAACAATAAAGCTAATCGCTAAATTAACATTGTAATAAAAAGGAAATATTCTTCTTATAAACTTTCTGGCATTATCTTCATCTAAAGTAGTAAATACTACTGGGGCAATCACAAAGGAGAAAAATAACATTATCCCTAGAATCATTGCTGTTAAATAAATACTAAGTTGTTCAATCATAGATTACTCTTTTACACTACCAGTGGTCAAACCGCTGACCAAATATTTATTTTAATCTAATACTTACACTCTTGCTTTAAATAAATTTATTTAAGAGCACCAAGGGCAATTTTACTCCAATTATACGCTTCATGAGCAGCATTAATTACAATAATTTTTGATCTATCCATGTCAATTATTATTGATTGGCCATATGCACCGTCTAAAGCAAAAATATTTCTATTTTTAAAACCAGGAAAATTTAAGTGAAAAAGACCACCATACGACCTACTGTGACTAAACGCAGTAAAATTACTTGTATATTTTAGATTTTTTATGATTTTTCTGTCATTAATTTCTTTTAAGTATTTTCCAACACAAGTATCATTTTGCCAGTCTTCCATCATGGCCTTAGCAATCCTTAAAAAATCGTATCTATCTGCTCTAAAAGAATATCTTAAAGGTCCGCTTTCATCTGTAACAGGATATTTATTTCTTACTGTTCTAAAATTTTGTTTGAGAAAAAAAACTTCATTTTTAATTTTTGCTTTTTGATTGAATACTTTGTCTAATAACTTGTTAAAATTTCCATCTGATTTAAACCAAATATAATTTAAGATTATATTTGGAACAAGATTACTATAATTATATTTATTTTGACCTGGTTCTGTTCCTTTAAAAATACCTTTCATATGATACTCAATTGTATTTAGGTTAGGGTTTCTCTCTCTTCCCTTTCCTTTTTTTAAATTATTTTTGGCTAATTTTTGATCGCCTGCCGACATGTTTAGTAAATTTATTAAAGTGACATTTTCAAAAAGAGTATTTTGTAATAATGACCAATCACTTAAATTAACGTCAACACTATCTATATAACCATCACATATGGCTTGACCTGTAACATATGAAACAATACTTTTTCCAACAGAAGCACTAGTCCATTTTGTATCATTTTTAAATAACAAACCATATTTATTAACCGGAGTAATTTCATCTATAGTAATTTTTCCATCTTCAAACATTAGGTAGCTAAGTAAACCAGTTTTTTCCATTTTTTTGTGGATTAATTTATTTTCTTTTTTAAGATCAAATATAAATTCATATGGTTTTGAAGTTGGCAAAATATTAGCTTTTGACCAACCCTTATCATCCTCGATTAAATGAAACACACGATAAAGTAATTGTGCCTGACTAGGTTTGGCATCCCAAGGTATTCTATCAAAATATTTTTTTGGAATTTTAAAATTTATGTTTGGATAAAAATGTTCAAGTTCTGCATCAGCTTCTTTCCTGTGCTCCTCAATGATTAAACCATTTTCATCATAACAAAATGTTGGCTTATAAAACGTATCGCATTTAGACCAATCAAAGTTTTGTGTTTTTCCACTGGTGTCTCGATATTTAGGTCCTAATTTAACTTTAGTATCTAAATAATCATATAATTTATTAGCATTTAACCATTCCACAAATTCAATGATATAACCTTTATTAGCAAAAGAATGGCTAGAGAGAAAAAAATAAATAATAATTAAATTGAAAATTAATTTCATAATATAAAAATTATCCTTTAACACTACCAGATGTTAAGCCACTTACTAAGTACTTTTCAAAATATATGAAAATTAAAAGTACTGGTACTGTGACTATGACTGATCCAGCCATTAAATATTGACGAGGAGTTTCTGCATCACCACTTAAATATTGAATCGCTCTTGATAAAGTAAAAGACTTAGGACTATCTAAAAACATTAATGAAAAAAGAAATTCATTCCAAGCAATCATAAAAACGTAGAGTGCAACGGATGCAATAGCTGGCAAACTTAAAGGAATAATAATCTTTAAAATTATACCAAACCAATTCTGACCATCCATAATTCCTGCATCTTCAATTTCTTTTGGAATACTCTTGAAATACCCTTGCAACATATAAATAGCAACCGGCAAGGTTGTGGCTGTGTAAACTATTAACAGACCAAAGATTGAGTTTCTTAACCCCAGTTGACTAAACACAGTGTATAAAGGGATGACTAATACTATAGCTGGAAACATATAAATAATTAAAATTGAATTTGATAAAAAGTTTTTGCCAAAGAAATTTAATCTAGCAACAGCATAAGCAGCCGGTATTGCAAATAATAGAGTGACAATAACAGTTCCAATTGAAACAGCTGAGCTTATTAAGATATATCTACCAAAATTATAAGTTTCAAAGATAACAAAGTAAGATTTGAACAACTCAGTCAAACTTTTGGTAAAATCTAAACTAAAATCTAAAGGATTAACTAATAAAGCTATCTGAGTTTTAAAACTGGTAACTAGCATGATATAAAATGGGAATAGGATTACAAATGCAAAAAAAACAATGCCAAATAAAGTGATAAAATCAAAAATAATTTTTTCAGATATGAAATCTTCTTTTAAAGATTGCAAACTATATTTTTTAAGCTTGTTTGTAAAAAACAAAGTAATTAAGAAAACTCCAAAGATATACCAATATGGAGATGTCTCGTTTAAGTAAAAATATAAAATTGAAAATATTAATGATAATGAAAAAATCTTTATTAAGTGATTCATCTTATTACCGATTAAGACAAATGCTAAAGATAATAAAATACCAATCAAAAAAACAGGTGTGATGTTTAAATTAGTAAAGTTTAGACCCTGTAATGTCGACATAATCTTCCAAATTGATAAAATGCATGTCAGAAAAAAAGATGAAATGATCAAAAATATTGCAAGAGACTTATACTTCATTAGCCCTCTTTCCAATTAATCTAAAATAAATAACCATAAAACTAAGAAGTAACATCACAATGACTATTGAAACTGCAGAGCCCATTCCAATATCTGAAACTGCAAATCCTTGTTGATAAACATTGATAGGTAAAGTTCTTGTGCCTGATGCCCCACCGGTTAATAAAAAGATATCTTCAAATTTATTAAAGTTCCAAATAAACCTAATCATAAATAAAATTGAGATGATCGCTGTGATTTGAGGTAGTGTAATATGGATAAATTTTTGAATTGGGCTTGCTCCATCCACCTCTGCTGCTTCATACAAACTTTGAGGTATAGCTTGCAATCTTGCTAAAATAAATAGAAAAGCGAGTGGAAAATAGCGCCAAATTTCAAAAAAGATAACTGTGGTCAAAGCTAATCTTAATTTAAATTCAAAACCTAAAATACTCATGGTTATATATTTTTGGCCTAATAAATTTATCGGTTGCTCTATGATATTAAAATTAACCAATAATGCGTTTAAAGTTCCACTATTTGGATCTAATAATAAAGTCCAAGTATAAGCTAAAGCAACTACAGGGCCAACATAAGGGAAAAGTAAAATACCTCGCATATATGTTCGTCCTTGAATATTTTGATTAACTAATTGTGCTGCTAAAATTCCAAAGATAATTGCACCTACTGTGCCAAAAAAAGTGAAGTAAAATGTCGTTAAAAGTAATTCAACAAAATTATTTTCATAAAAAACTTTTTTAAAATTTTCTAAAGTAAAATTTGTAGTCAGTAGTGGGTTATTTGCTTTACCACTCAAAATTGGTTTTTGAGATTTAATTATTTTTTTATTAATTATTTCACCATTGTTATTCTGTATAGTTATCTCAAAATTTTCCCTATATTTTGCCTGCCAATTTCCAAAATCACAAACAACTTTTTTAGATTGAAAATTACATCTTGAATCTAAATTTACTGGTGAAATATTTGTTGGAAATTTATCTTGAAACTGAACATTTCTTATTTCTTGAATTAAAGAACTATTTCGTAATTTATAAATAATTTTTAATTCTGATTGGTTTTCTGAAATTGATTTAACAATTTTCTTTGCTCGAGGCTCTGGAATTCTAATATCTTTTAATTCAATGTCTTTGAAGCTGATCCAAACATTGGCAAATATGGGAAATAATACGATGGCAAAAACTAATAGGACTGCAGGTAAAACTAAAGTGTAAGCAGTTCTTTTTTCTAACTTTGATAATGAATCACTCATAATAAAAAGCGGATAATAAAATATTATCCGCTCTTTATAAATTTATTATTTAAAACTTAGCCAATTCAGCGTTAATTTTCTTAACCGCTTCATCAACTGAGATTTGATCATCAATATATTCTCTAGTGATTCTATTTAAGAATTGAGAATTGATGATTTTTGATGCTCGAGATAGTTCACCCTCTTTAACACCCCATCTGTTAGCAGTATCTAAACCTGCAACAATGTTATCAATAACATCTGCAGAATAAAGATCTGTTAAAGGAGCTTTTCTATCAACACCTACTGGTAATTTACTCCAAGCTTTAGTGTAAGCACTAGGATCACTCTTATTTCCTCTTCTTACTGGAAATTTTCCTTCCGGAGCAATTCCTAATGTCGCTGTATAACCTTCACTCATAGAGTACTCTATGAATTTTTTAGCTTCATCAGTATCTGCATCCGCAGTAATACCAAAGTATCTTACATCAGCCCAAGCAGCTCCTTTTTTATTATTCGGTCCACTAAAATTAGTAATGAAACCAGTTTTAGAAGCTAACTCTGGTGATGTTGGATCACTATTAATTGTTGGAGGAGCAGAGTCTCTTAAACCTGCTAACTCATCCATAATAAATGGCGACCAAATAATCATTGGTGTTTTTCCAGCAAAGTATAAAGCTCTTGATTGTTTCCAGAATAATTCTCCTGGAGGACTTGCTTTAGCAATCACTTTATAAAATTCTAAAGAATTCTTTAAAGCTTTCCCTTGTTTTTTAGTTCCACCTTTTTTAACAAAATTAACTCCATTAGCTAAAAGTACATGTTCAAGCACTTGGCTCATAAAGTTTTCATCTGTTTTAGTAGCTGCTACAAAGCCAAACATGTCATTGCTTGATAATGCATTAACTGCTTTAACGATGTTTGCATATGAAGTTGGTGGCTCTAAACCAGCTGCAGCAAATAGATCCTTTCTATAAACAACCATTTGCGTCCAGCCATCAACTGGCACAGCTGCAATTTTTCCACCCTTCTTAGCCATATTTAATGCGCCCGGTGCAAATGTTTTCTTACCTAACGACTTAACAACAGAGTTGTTTGCATCAACATCTAATATGCCTGCCTCAGCCCATGGTAAAACATATTGCAAAGTGTGATAAATCACATCTGGAAGATCTCCCGCTGCTGCTGCTGCAGTAGCTCTTGTACCAAGATCTTTTTCTTCAATTGGTATGACTTCAACTTTGATGCCAGTTTTAGCTTCAAACGCTTTAGCCATCTCCTCTTGTTTTGCCATTCTTGCTGGTTGGACCTCTGTCGTCCAAAATTTAATATCCGCAAAACTAGTATTAGTAATTAGAAATACTAGAGCAAATATATTTATTATGATTTTTCTAATCATGTATTCCCCCTCTTATATTGTTCCTCTCTGGTATTTAGTTTTCTCTGATGTTCGCGATTTTTTCATTGCGATAAATCTAGCAGTGTAATAAATTTTTAACAACATTTAATGGTTAGTTAAAATCCCTTTAAATCAAATAAATGTCAAAAATTGTTATTAAAAATCTCGAAAAATCTTTTGGCGAAAATAAAGTTATCAACAATTTTAACATAGACATAAAAGATGGGGAATTCATAGTTTTAGTAGGTCCTTCAGGTTGTGGAAAATCAACTTTATTAAGAATGGTCTCTGGACTAGAAAGTATCGATCAAGGAGAAATTTTTTTAGATACAAAGCTAATTAATAATTTAATTCCTTCTAAACGTGAAATTGCAATGGTCTTTCAATCTTACGCTTTATATCCACACATGAATGTTTTTGAAAATATGTCGTTTGGTTTGAAAATGGAAAAAATTTCAAAAAATGAAATTAATAAAAAAGTAAATCATGCAGCCACCACACTTCAAATTGAAGATTTACTAGAGAGAAAACCTAAACAGCTTTCAGGTGGACAAAGACAAAGGGTTGCAATTGGTAGAGCTATTACAAGAAATCCTAAAGTGTTCTTATTTGATGAACCATTATCTAATCTAGATGCAGCTTTAAGATCAGAAATGAGAGTTGAAATTTCTAAGTTACACAAAAAATTGAAAACAAATATTATTTATGTAACACACGATCAAATAGAGGCGATGACTTTAGCTGATAGAATAGTAGTTCTAAATAAAGGAATTATTGAACAATTTGGTACACCACATGAAATTTACACTGATCCAAATAACATTTTTGTTGCAGAATTTATTGGTTCCCCAAAAATGAATATTGTCAAAATCAACAAAGAACAAATTATTAATTCAAACACTATAGAATTGTTTAAAAATAAAATAACTTTTGAAAATTTTGATTTTAAAGATGATATTTATTTAGGTATTAGACCTGAAGATATCAGCATAAAAAATGATCGTGAAATTAAATTAGACGTCAAAGTGGATCTTATTGAAAATTTAGGCTTTGAAAAAATTATTTACTCTAAATTATCAGACAACCAAATTATTATTAAATCGTCAGAAGATATAAACAATCAGCCCCTTAAAATATCATTTTCAAAAGACAAGGTTTTATTTTTTGATAAAAATAAAAACAGGATAAGATAGATTTCTTTGAGTAAAAAATTTTCAATAATTATATTTACTGATTTAGATGGTTCATTATTACATAGAGATAATTTCAAATTTGATGCAATAAAAGATTATGTAAAAAGTCTTATTGATGAGGGGATTATTATTATTCCTAATACTAGTAAAACTGAAAAAGAGATAGAGGAATTCATATCAGAACTTGGTTCAGATCTTCCTTATATATCTGAAAATGGATCTTCAATTCATGGATTGAATTTAATTAATAGTAATTTTCCAAACAAAATAGTTTTGAGCAGAGATAAACAGGAATTAATTAAAATTTTTGATTCTAAAGTTCCTAAAAATCTTAAAGCTAAATGTAAATTTATTTCTAAAATGAATTCAAAGCAACAAACTAGTATTTTTGGTCTTAAGGACATTTATTTAAAAAATGCTTTAAATCGGAAATATACAATTCCCTTTTTATTTGAGGGTGACAAAAAAGAAAAAATTAGATTATTAAATATTTTAAAGTCCTCTTCACTAACAATGCAAGAAGGTGGTCGAGTTTTAAATTTAGGTGATAATACTGATAAAGTTAAATCAATGAATCAAGTTTTGAAAATATATAAAAAAGTAGAAAGTAAAATAAAGGTCATAGCTGTGGGAGATAATTTCAATGACTTAGATATGTTGAGAAATTGTGATATTCCATGTTTGGTCTTTAATGATCAATTTAAACAAGATCAAATAAACATAGATAATCTAATAGTTTCGAACAAGCCATCACCTGAGGGCTGGGCTGATGTGATTAAAACGGCACTAGTTAAACTAGACTATTAAGATTAAAAAAACCGGCATGAGTGATTTTTCTCAAAATGGAGTAGTCTCAACTTTGCACGACTTTAAAACAAAGTCCACTGCTGTCATCGAAAGTGAACTATCAGAATTTTCAAAACAAAGAAAAATGGAATTAATTTTACCATGTCTTTATTCTGAATTAGAAGGGACGGCTCTACCAAAAATAGTTGAGGAAATAAGTAAAACAAAATATTTAGATCACATAATTATCGGGTTAGATAAGGCAAATGAAACACAAGCTAAAAAAGCTTGGAAATTCTTTAAGAAACTAAAATCCCCCTTTTCAATTCTTTGGAATGATGGTCCAAATTTAAAAAAACTTGATCAAGAATTAAAAAAAAACAACCTTGCACCAAGTGAACTCGGTAAGGGTAGAAATGTTTGGTATTGTATAGGCATGTGTATTGCGAGGGATAGTGCACGATCAGTTGCTTTGCATGATTGTGATATCAAAACTTATGATAGAAGAATGCTTGCGAAGCTATTTTATCCAGTAGTAAATCCCCTTTTTAATTTTGAATTTTGCAAAGGTTATTATCCAAGAGTGGCAAATGAAAAAATGAATGGAAGAGTTGCAAGATTATTGGTTTTTCCGTTACTGACAGCATTAGAAAAAACTATTGGTAAAAGTGATTATTTAGACTTTATGAAATCGTTTAAATATCCTCTAGCAGGTGAATTTTCATTCAGGCGTAACGTTTTACCTGAATTAAGAATTTCTTCAGATTGGGGAATTGAAGTTGGAATTTTATCTGAAATGCAAAGAAGTTTTTCTCCTCAAAATATCTGCCAAGTGGATTTAGCTGATACTTATGATCACAAACATCAGGCACTATCAATTGATGATGAAACCAAAGGCCTTTCAAGAATGTCCATTGATATCATTAAAACATTTATCAAAAAATTAGCAACTCAAGGTAATACCTTTAGCAGGGAAAAGTTTAGATCATTAAAAGCAACTTATTACAGATCTGCCTTAGATTTAATTGATATATATAGAAATGATGCAGTTATGAATGGGCTCAAATTTGATTCTCATACTGAGGAAAAAGCTGTCGAATTATTTGCAATAAATATAATGAAAGCTGGAGAAGCCTTTATTCTAAATCCTATGGATACCCCTTTTATACCCACATGGAGTAGAGTAAAAAGTGCTATACCAGATTTTCTTGGAAGACTTGAAAAAGTAGTTAATGATGATAATAAAAAATATTATTAATGTTAACTCAAAAAGATCAGAAAACTATAAGATCTAAACTAGACAATATATATAAAATTTTCTTATCGAAAAAAGATATAGATTATTTTGAAAATGAAATAATTCAAATAATCAAAAATTTTAATAAAAAAAATTTTAAAAAGAAAAAAAGTATTTCTGAAAAAACTTCTTTGATAATTTGTTATGGAGATAGCGTATATTCAGAAAAAAAGAAATCAATCAAAGTCTTTCAAAGTTTCTTTCAAAAAAAATTAAAAAATTATTTTAATACTATTCATTTTTTACCTTTCTATCCTTCAAGTAGTGATAGTGGCTTTGCTGTTAAAGATCATTTTAAAGTTGAAAATAAACTTGGTAATTGGTTAGATATTAAAAATATTTCAAAGAAGACTGATGTTATGGCGGATGTGGTTATTAATCACTCATCAGCAAGAGGTTTATGGTTTAAAAATTTTCTTAAAAAAAAAGAACCTGGGAAAGATTATTTTTTAACAGTAAATTCAAGATTTAATACATCGAAAGTGGTTAGACCGAGAGATCATAAACTACTTAAAAAAATAAAAATTTTCAAAAAATCTGATTATCTTTGGCGAACCTTTAGCCCCGATCAAATAGATTTAAATTTTAAAAATCCACATGTACTAATTCAATTCATCAAAATAATGATTCATTTGATAAATAATGGTGTAACTATTTTTAGATTAGATGCTATTGCATATCTTTGGAAAGAAAATGGAACTAAGTGTATTAATTTAAATCAGACACATGAAATTATTAAACTTTTAAGAATTGTAATTAATCTTTTAAATATAAAAACTACAATAATTACAGAAACAAATTTACCTGAAAGAGAGAATATAAGTTATTTTGGCAAAAATGATGAGGCTAATTGGATTTATAACTTTTCTTTACCACCATTATTAATTCATGCTTTTTTATTTGAAAATAGCTCGTATCTGAATAAGTGGAGCAAAAATCTTCCAAATACAAAAAATGAGAATAGTTACTTAAATTTTATTTCATCACATGACGGGATTGGAATCAGACCTACTGAAGGATTATTTAATAAAAAAATTTTAAATAATTTTTTAAAAAGACTAAAAAAAAATGGTTCGAAATTTTCTTACCGAAAAGTTCAAAATAAAACTAAAAAAGTGTATGAAGCAAATATTACAGTTTTTGATGCTTTAAAAAAATCTGATTATGATACCAAAGGTAAATTTTACTTAGAAAGATATGTCTCTGCACATGCTATAATGGTCTCGTTTGAGGGTATCCCGGGTATATATTTTAACTCTATCTTTGGTACGTCTAATGATGAAGCTAAATTTATTATCACAGGTAACAATAGAGATGTAAATAGATACAAATGGAATTTAAAAAATATCACAAGCAAATTGAAAAATAAGAGAACAAAACAAAATATTTTTTATCAAAATATTTGTAATTTACTAAACATTAGAAGAAAGCAAAAAGCTTTTCACCCAAATGCCTTAAGAATAAATTTAAATTATGGCCAAAAAATCTATGCTTTTAAGAGAGTAAGTATAGATAAAAAACAAACAATAACATGCATTACAAATTTAAGTTCAAAAATCCAAAAAATTAAGATCAATAAAAAAAATCAAAAGATGAAGAATTTAATGGCCTCAAAAATTCATATTGAAGATAAAAAATTTTTAGTTTTAAAACCTTTTGAAACAATCTGGTTATCTAATCAATAGTTAATTTTTAATTTTATATCGCTCAATCATTAAATATAATTAAATTATAAAAAAAATATTTTATAAATGTCAGATCTAAAAGAGATAGTTGAAAAGATTAAAGATAATGATTTAGAAAATGCTTTAAAATTGTGCAATAATTACAACGATAAAAATAATCAACATATAATTTCAAATTTTAAAGGTGCAATATATTTAATTAAAGGCGATCTGGAATTAAGTGAAAAAAACCTTTTAAAGTCAATTGAAATTAAACCTAATTTTGAAGATCCAATTAAAAATCTTTATTCACTTTTTTTAAAAAAAAAACTTTATAACAAAGTTTTGTTTTATGCCAAGAAACTTGTTGAGTTGAATAAAACAAACAATGAATATAATTATCAATTAGCTTATGCTCATGGATTAAATAACAATTTGAATGAAACTTTAGAATATTATAACAAATATATTTCTCTTGATGGAAAAAATAAAAAACAAGCTTATAACAATATAGGATGTTTGTATCTCCAGAGAAATAATCCAAAAGCTGCAAAAAAATTTTTTCTTAAAGGAATTAATTTTGGTGAAGATAAAATAATAATTAATAATTTACTAAAAAGTTATATCTTGTTAAGAGATATAGAAAATTCTGATATTTATTTAGAAAAAGCCGAAAATATTGATAAAGATTTTTTAGAATTTAAATACAACAAAGCCAAATATTTAATACTTAAAAATGAAATACAAAATGCAATTAAGATTTTGGATGACAATATAAATTCCTCTCAATTCTTGATAACACTACTAATACTTTATTCTAACATTGGTAAAAAAGAAGATTTTGATAATCTATTAACTCGAACAAAAGAAAGAATTATGAATGAACCAGAATTTTTGAATTATTATGGACTTAAATTATTATATGAAGGAAATTTTGAGGATGGTTGGAAATATTATGAGTATCGAAATTCAAAAATAACCGATTTTTTTAGAGATATAAAAGAGTGGACTGGTGAAGAAATTAATAAAAAAACTATCGTGGTTTTTAATGAACAAGGAATTGGAGACTCAATACAATTTTCGAAATATATAATTCCTTTAACAAAAATAGCACAAAATGTTACTTTTGCCGTTCAAAGTAACATTCAAAATATTTTTAATAAAGATATTCAAAATTTATCAATTGAAACAATTTCAGATTGCAAAAATAAAAAATTTGATTTTAAAATCGCATTAGGATCCTTAATTAAATTTTTCTTTAAAGAAAAATTTGATGAAAATGAAAATCTTTTACAAACAAATCAAATTAATGATTCTAAATGGAAAAATAAGATTACTAAAAATAAGTTAAATATAGGTTTGGTTTGGTCTGGTAGCTTTAATGGTGCAAACGAACCCTACAGATCTATACCTCTTAAATCTTTAAAAAAATTATTTTCACTAGATGTCAACTTTTATTGTTTGCAAAATGAAATTTGGGATAGAGATTTAGCTGATTTTAAATCACTAAATATGGTTGATTATGGTAAATACAAACTAAACGAAATTACATCAATAATCAAAAATTTGGATCTGGTTATAACAAGTGATACATCCTTATTACATCTGTCAGCAACCTTGAATAAAGAAACCTGGGGTATGTTAAGTCTCCACCCAGATTGGAGATGGGGTGAATTTAATAAAATAAGTCCCTATAAGAGTCTTAAAATTTTCAAACAAAAGAACTTCAATGATTGGAGCAATGTTGAAGATGAGATTTTTGAAGAACTTAAAAATAAGATTATCAAAAATTCTTAAGTAATGCTTTTGCTAAATATTTATTGTCAAGTTTACAATCTTTATAGCCACGCTTGACAACATTTAAATATCTTTCGGTTGGAAATGTAAATGGAGTTTTTTTGGTCATCGTATAGGTCATTACTTTTTTTCCATAATATGAAAAATAATACTTTTTATATAAATTTGGAAAATCCTCGTATACATCAAGTTTTTTTTCATCACTTTTAGATATTTCAAAAAGTCCTCCTGGCACAATTGAGTTTTTTTTAGGTTCTATGTCTGCCGCTCTATATTTACTTCTAAAGGTTAATCTAAAATCTTTTAAATTTATCTTTCTTAAAAAAACACTATCTTTACATCTTCTTTTCATTTGAAAATGATGCAAGTTACTGCCATATGCAAAATAAAGCATTTATCGATCTACAATTTCTATTTTTTTTTCTTTAATAAAATTTAAAATCTGAGCACTACAATCATCAATTTTTGATTGCTGCTCAGATCGAAGAACTATTGAGACTCCAAGTTTTCCTGCATGAAAAAATGGATAGCTTCCAATTTCAACATCTTTATTTTGATCTTGAACTTTTGATAAAGAATTTGCAATTTCACTTTCTACAGTTCTTAAACTTATTGTATGGCTCAGTATTGGATCACCACCCACAATTTTTTGTTTCAAACTACCTAACATTGATTTCAATATTGATGGAACACCTGGTAAACAAAACACATTCTCAACACTAAATCCTGGTGCCCCACTTGTTGGATTTAAAATTAATTTTGCATTCTGTGGCATCCAGACCATTTTTTGTCTGCCTTCATTAAATTCTCCTGGTTTATAATAACTTTCTAAAATTTTGAAAGCTTCCGGATGAATTTCATATCTTAATCCAAAAGCTTCTGAAACAGACTCAGCGGTAATAT
Organism: uncultured Pelagibacteraceae bacterium; assembly: GCA_902574345.1. Lineage (GTDB taxonomy): Bacteria > Pseudomonadota > Alphaproteobacteria > Pelagibacterales > Pelagibacteraceae > Pelagibacter. The sequence continues at coordinate 13,298 of CACGNF010000003.1, read as the reverse complement.
CATCATGTGTTGGACCAATACCACCAGTTGTAAAAACATAATCATTATTTTTTCTTAAGATATTTAAATTTTCAATTATAGTTTTTTTGGTATCTGGTATTACTCTTACTTCATTTACCTGAACTCCAAGTGAATTCAGCCAAACAGCTAAAGTGCTCGTATTTGTATCTTGAGTTCGGCCTGAGAGAATTTCATTTCCAATAATTAATATAGCAGCATTAACTTTTGTATTTTTTTTCATATTATCTATAATTTGAATATGGAATTTACCAAGTCTTTAATAAAAGGCAAATTAATCAAAAGATATAAACGTTTTTTTGCAGATGTAAAAATAAATAAAGAAGTTGTCACGGCTCATTGCCCAAATACAGGCTCAATGAAAGGTCTGCTGGATGAAGGAAATGAAGTATACTTACTCAAAAATGATAATCCAAAAAGAAAACTGAAATATGGTTTAGAATTGATCAAAGCAAATAATAATTTAGTTGGTGTAAATACTCACATGGCAAATAAAATTGTTGAACATGGTCTAAAAGCTAATTTAATAAATGAGTTAAAAAACAATGATAGTATTAAGTCAGAAGTTTTTTACAACAAAGAAACTAGATTTGATTTTTTAATCGAGAAAAAAAAACAAAAAAGTTTTATCGAAGTTAAAAATGTAACTCTTTTTAGAGAGAAAAAAACTGCTGAATTTCCTGATGCAATTACTACAAGGGGCTCAAAACATCTTCTTACCCTTATTGATGCCATAAAAAAAGGATATAAATCATACTTGATCTTTTTAGTTCAGATACAAAATATGGAAAATTTTAAAATTGCGAAAGATATTGATGAAGAATATTATAAAAACTATCTTATTGCGAAAAAAGCTGGTGTTAATTTTCTTGCTTATAGATGTAGATTAAATTCAAAAGAAATAAGAATAGAAAAAAAGTTAAAGATTATAAATGAATAGTTATTCAGAAAAATTTGAAAAAATGAGAATTGCGGGCAAACTTGCTGCTCAGACCTTAGACATGCTTACTGAAAATATAAAAGAAGGTATTTCGACTGCACAAATTGATAAACTTGGTTACGAATTTATTAGAGATAATGGGGGTTACTCTGCCCCACTTTATTACAGAGGCTTTACCAAATCGTTATGTACATCATTAAACCATGTTGTTTGTCATGGAATTCCTTCTGAAGAAAGAATTTTAGAAGAAGGTGATGCAGTCAATGTAGATGTCACAGCAATCATTAATGAACACTACGGAGATACAAGTAGGATGTTTTGTATAGGTAAAACTTCTGTCAAATTAAATAATCTTATAGATACGACTCACGAGTCAATGATGAGAGCAATAAAAATTTTAAAACCTGGAAAAAAACTTGGAGATATTGGCCATGAAATTCAAACATATGTAGAAGAAAAAGGTTTTTCAGTTGTCAGGGATTTTTGTGGCCATGGTATAGGCACAACTTTTCATGAGTCACCAAATATTTTACATTATGGAACTAAAAATACAGGAATGGAACTAAAACCAGGAATGACATTTACAATTGAACCTATGATTAATGCAGGTAAATTTGCTACAAAAATGCTTAATGATGGTTGGACAGCGGTTACAAAAGATAAATCTTTGTCTGCGCAATTTGAACATACTGTTGGAATAACAGAAAATGGTTATGAAATTTTTACAGAATCTGCTAAAGGTTATTCAAAGCCTCCGTATTTATAATTAATGATTGAAAGATATTCGAGAAAAGAACTTACTGATATTTGGTCAGAAGAAAATAAATACAAAATTTGGTTAGATGTAGAGATAGCTGCTGCACAAGCTATGGAAAAATTAAATCAAATTCCCAAAGGGGTTTCTTCAATTGTAAGAAAAAAAGCAAGAATTAATGTTAAAAGAATTCATCAAATTGAGTCTCAAGTTAAACACGATGTCATAGCTTTTTTAACTTCTGTAACAGAAAAAGCTGGAATTAAAGCAAGGTACCTTCACCAAGGAATGACATCATCGGATGTTTTAGATACTAGTTTCAATATTCAATTAGTTCAATCAGGAAGAATAATTCTCAAGGACATTGACCAAATTTTAAAAGTATTAAAAAAACAAGCCAATAAATATAAATTTACTCCGTGCATGGGTAGAAGTCATGGTATACATGCTGAACCCATTACCTTTGGTTTAAAACTTGCTTCTTTTTACGCAGAATTTAAACGAAATAGAAAAAGATTAGTCGATGCAATAGATGAGGTTTCGACATGTGCTATTTCAGGTGCAGTTGGAACATTTGCCAATATAAATCCAAATGTAGAAAAACACGTTGCTAAAAAACTTGGTTTAAAAGTTGAGCCAATTTCAACTCAAGTTATTCCAAGAGATAGACATGCTTTTTATTTCTCGGTTCTTGGAATTATCGCGGGCTCTGTAGAAAGAGTAGCTACAGAAATCAGACATTTACAAAGGACTGAAGTTTACGAACTTCAAGAATTTTTTTCAAAAAAACAAAAAGGTTCATCAGCTATGCCACATAAAAAAAATCCTATCTTGAGTGAAAATTTAACAGGTCTTTCAAGAATGGTTAGAAGTACTGTAATTCCTGCTCTTGAAAATATAGCCTTATGGCACGAAAGAGATATTTCACATTCAAGTGTAGAGAGAAACATTGGTCCAGATGCTAATATAACGATTGATTTTGCTTTAGTAAGATTAACCAATATTTTAAATAATATGATTGTTTATCCAAAAAAAATGTTACAGAATTTGAACATAACGAAAGGTTTAATTTTTTCACAAGAGTTGATGCTTGAACTTACAAAAACTGGATTAACTAGAGAAAAATCATATAGGATGGTTCAAAATTTCTCAAAAAGGTGTTTTGCTGAAAATTTAAATTTATTTGATGTAGTCCAATCTGATAAATATATAATGAGCAAAATTTCGATAAAGAAATTAAAATCAATATTCAGCTATTCAAAACATATGAAAAATGTCAATTTTATTTTCAGAAGAGTTATCAAATAATGAAAAAAGGAAAAAAACTATACGAAGGAAAAGCTAAAATTATTTATGCAACTTCTGACAAAAATCTAGTCATTCAATATTTTAAAGATGATGCAACAGCATTTAATAATCAGAAAAAAAGTACTATTGAGGGCAAAGGTGTCCTAAATAATAGAATTTCAGAGCATATACTTTCAAACCTTAATCAAATTGGAATTAAAAATCATTTAGTAAAAAGACTAAATATGAGAGAACAACTTGTAAAACTTGTTGATATAATTCCTATTGAGTTCATTGTAAGAAATATTGCAACTGGATCTTTGACAAAAAGATTAGGTATCGAAGATGGAACTGTACTTGACTACCCATTAATAGAGTATTGTCTCAAAGATGATAAATTGGGTGATCCTAATATAAGTAGAGAACACATTCTAGCATTCAATTGGCTTAATTCTATTCAGCTTGATTTGATTGATGAAAATTTAAAACGTTTGAATGATTTTTTGTTAGGTTTATTTCGAGGAGTTGGAATCAAACTAGTTGATTTTAAAGTAGAGTTTGGCTTTACTCGTGAAAACGAAACAAATAATATTATTTTAGCAGATGAGATCAGCCCTGATACTTGTAGATTATGGGACTCAATTACTGACAAAAAACTTGATAAGGACAGATTTAGAAAAGATTTGGGAGATTTGATACCAGCTTATACTGAGGTAGCTAAACGACTTGGAATTCTTCATGAACAATCAAACATATCTGCAGTTAATGTAACAAAACTTTCGTCAATTAAAAAAAAGAGGAAATGAAAGTTTCAGCAATAATAACTTTAAAAAAGGATGTTCTTGATCCACAAGGCAAAGTTATCCATCAAGCCTTAGATGGAATGGGTTTTGAAAATATAAATGAAATAAGACAAGGTAAATATTTTGAAATAGATGTAAATGAAAATGATCCAAATAAAGCAAAAGCTGTTGTTGAAGATATGTGTAAAAAACTTTTAGCTAATCTTGTAATCGAAAACTTTAAAATTATTGAAACACAATAATTAATGAAGTCATCTGTAATAACTTTTCCTGGCTCAAACTGTGATAGAGACATGGATGTAGCGCTCAAGAAATTTGGGTTTAACAACAAGATGGTTTGGCATGATGATAATGAACTCCCTAAAAGTGATTTAGTTGTACTTCCAGGCGGTTTTTCCTATGGAGATTACTTGCGATGTGGAAGTATGGCTTCAAAGTCTAGGATAATGCAATCAGTTATAAATTTTGCAAAATCTGGAGGATTGGTCATGGGAATTTGTAATGGATTTCAAATATTGGTTGAAACAGGTTTGGTGCCAGGAGTTTTGTTAAGAAATAAATATTTGGAGTTTATATGTAAAAATGTCTTTGTGAAATTGGACAACAAAGAAAATACATATTTTAAAAATCTTAATAAAAATATTTTAGAATTTCATATTGCTCATAATGAAGGAAATTATTTTTGTACCAAAGATCAATTGAAAGAAATTAAGGATAATAATCAAATAGCAATTTATTATTGTAATAGTGAAGGCAAAATAGAAGATCAATATAATCCAAACGGTTCAATTAAAAATATTGCAGGTATTTTTAATAAAGAAAAAAATGTGTTAGGTATGATGCCTCACCCTGAAAGAATGATAGATGAAAGTTTATCTGGTGAAGATGGGTCAATTTTTTTCAAAAACCTTATTAATAATATTAAATAATGGAAGTTAACGAACAAATTGCTATAGATCATGGTCTCAAGTCTGACGAGTATAAAAAAATTTGTAAGTTACTTAAAAGAATTCCAAATATTACTGAACTTGGAATTTTTTCAGCAATGTGGAATGAACATTGTTCATACAAATCATCACGACTTCATCTTAAAAAACTACCAACCAAAGGAAAGAAAGTAATTCAAGGTCCAGGAGAAAATGCAGGAGTTATTGATATTGAAGATGGTGATGCAATCGTTTTTAAAATTGAAAGTCATAATCATCCATCATTTATTGAACCATATCAAGGGGCTGCAACGGGTGTTGGTGGAATTATGAGAGATGTATTCACAATGGGAGCAAGACCAATAGCTAATTTGAATTCGATACACTTTGGATCTCCGCAACATAAAAAAACAAAAAATCTCTTACGTGGTGTAGTACATGGTATTGGTGGCTATGGAAATTGTATGGGTGTGCCAACCATAGCTGGACAAACTTCTTTTGATAGTTCCTACAATGGAAATATTTTGGTCAACGCAATGACACTAGGTCTGGTTAAAAAAAATAAGATTTTTTACTCCAAGGCTGCAGGTTTAAATAAACCTGTGATTTATGTGGGCTCCAAGACTGGTAGAGATGGAATTCATGGTGCAAGTATGGCTTCAGCTAGTTTTGATGAGAAGATTGAAGAAAAAAAACCAACTGTACAAGTTGGTGACCCTTTTACAGAAAAACTTTTATTAGAGGCATGTTTAGAATTGATGGCTGGTGATTCAATTATTGCCATTCAAGATATGGGGGCTGCTGGTCTTACTTCGTCAAGTATTGAAATGGCATCAAAAGGAAATTTAGGTATTGAAATTGATTTAAACAAAGTTCCTTGCAGAGAAACTAAAATGACTCCGTACGAAATTATGTTGTCTGAAAGCCAAGAACGAATGTTAATTGTTTTAGAAAATGGCAAAGAAGAAATTGCAAAAAAAATATTTGATAAATGGAATTTAGATTTTGCAGTGATTGGAAAAACAACAAACTCAAAAAACATTGAATTATTTTTTAATCAGGAACAAGTAGCAAGAATACCTGTAAATATTCTTGTTGAAAATTCTCCAATGTATGATCGTAAATGGAAAAAATCAAAATTGCCTAAAAAAAATAAAATTAAGAATGAAGTTCTGAATAAATTGAAAATTAAAGATGTTCTTAAAAAAGTTTTATCTAATCAGAATATATGTAGTAAGGAATGGATCTGGCAACAATATGATCATACAGTTATGGGTGATACTATTCAAAAACCAGGTGGCGACTCTGGTGTTGTCAGAGTACATGGAACAAATAAAGCTGTGGCAGCATCAGTAGATTCTTCAGCAGTATATTGTTGGGCTCACCCATTAACGGGAGGTAAACAAATCGTAGCAGAAAGTTGGAGAAATTTAATTTCAGTTGGAGCAACACCAATCGCTATTACAAATTGTTTAAACTTTGGAAGTCCCGAAAAAGAAGACAACATGGGTGAGTTTGTAGAATGCGTTCAAGGTATAGGTGAAGCAAGCAAATATTTAAATTTTCCAGTGGTATCTGGTAACGTATCTTTTTACAATCAAACCAAAGAAGTTGGGATCAAACCAACTCCATCAATTGGTGGCGTGGGTCTTATTAAAGATTACAAAAAAATGATCTCAATGAATTTAAAAGAAATTGATAATTTAATTTTAATCATTGGTAAGACTGAAGGGCATATTGACCAAAGTTTATTTGCTAGAACAATTTTAGATGAAAAAAATGGACCTCCACCAGAAGTAAATCTTTTTAATGAAAAAAATAATGGAGAATCAATTTTAAATTTAATCGATAAAGGATACGTGAAAAGTGCTCATGACATATCTCTAGGAGGTCTATTGGTTGCAATAAGTAGAATGTGCATTAAAGGTAATAAGGGAATAAAGATTAATAAGCCAAAGAATTTAATTAATGAAATTGAGTATTTTTTTGGAGAAGACCAAGGTAGATATTTAATAGAAGTGAATAAAGAAGATTTAAAAGAAGTTACAAAAATTTTAAACAAAAACTCTGTGCATCATGAGGAATTAGGTATTATCACACAAAACGATATGATTATTAATGAAAAGACAAAAGTTACAATTGACGAATTAAAGTCTTATTATACAAATTGGTTATCAAAGTATATGAGTTAAAAAATGGCAATGGATTTAAAAGAAATCGAAAAATATATAAAAGAGGCAATGCCAGATGCTGTAATAGATATTCAAGATCTAGCTGGAGATGGTAATCATTATTCAGCGACTATAACCTCTTCTCAATTTGCAGGTAAAAGTAAAATTGAACAACATAAAATGGTTTATAATTCATTAAAAGGAAAGATGGGAAATGAACTACACGCTTTAGCAATTAAAACAAAGGAACAATAATGGATGATCAAACAAAAAGTTTAATTCAAAATCACATTGATACTAATGATGTGTGCCTATTTATGAAAGGTACACCGGATCAACCACAATGTGGTTTTTCAATGACAGTCTCAAATATACTTAAAATGTTAGAAATAAATTTTAAAGGTGTGAACGTACTAGAAGATCAATCTTTAAGAGATGGAATTAAAGTATTCAGCGATTGGCCAACTATCCCCCAACTTTATATTAAAAAAGAGTTTATAGGCGGATGTGATATCATTAAAGAAATGTATGAAAGTGGAGAATTAAAAAAAGTATTTGATGATAAAGGTATTAATTATAAAAAGTAATTATCTAGAATAATATTCGATTACTAGATTTGGCTCCATAACAACTGGGTATGGTACTTCCTCAAATTTTGGAATTCTAACAAACTTAAATTTTTTATTTTTTTCATCCATTTGAATATATTCTGGAGCTTCTCTTTCTTTGCTGGCTAGAGCAATATCTATTATTGCAAGCTGCTTAGATTTATCTCTAATTTCTATAGTGTCCTCTTCTCTAACAGAGTAACTAGATATATTTACTTTTTTCCCATTAACTTTCACATGTCCATGGTTGATTAATTGTCTTGCAGAAAAAATTGTAGTTGCAAACTTTGCTCTATATATCACTGCATCTAATCTTCTTTCCAATAATCCAATTAAGTTCTCACTTGTATCACCTTTGAGCATGCTGGCTTTTTTATAAATATTTCTAAATTGTCTCTCATTAATATTTCCATAATAAGCTTTTAATTTTTGTTTAGCTTGTAACTGAATTCCGTAATCAGAAGGTTTTGAAGTTTTAGTCTGACCATGTTGTCCTGGTCCATAGGCTCTAGTATTAAATGGACTTTTGGGTCTTCCCCAAAGATTTACTTTTAATCTTCTGTCAACTTTATGTTTAGAGTTTAATCTTTTTGTCATTTAATAGAGGGCTTTATAAACTTACTCATTATTTTGTCAATCAACGTTTTTTACCCAAACTTGCAAATACACCAGATAATATACGTGTTTCTTTATCAGATAAGTCCATTTTGTAAAAAATGTTTCTTAAGTTTTCTAACATTTTTGGCCTCTTCTCTTTAGGTTTAAAAAAATTTATTTCATCTAAATTTTTAATGCAAAGACCTAACATTAATTGAATTTCTTTTTTACTTGCCGATTTTACCTTTTTTGATTTTTTAAATGGAATATTTTTTAATTTAATAAGACTAGCTACATATTGAGCAATTATGATCAAACTATGAGATAAATTTAAAGACTTGAAGTCAGGATTGGTAGGTATTTGTAAAGTGTAATTTGCATAACTCACCTCATCATTTGATAAACCTGATGCCTCTGACCCAAATAAAAACCCAACTCTACTCTTAAAATTAATCTTTTTTAATTCTTCTAAATTAATATGTTTTATATTCTTATTTCTAAATCTTGCTGAAGTAGCAATCAAAATATCAATCTTTTCTAAAGCATTTTCTAAATTATCGTATTTTTTACTTTGATTAATGATGTCTTTTGCTCCAACGGATGTGGCTAAAATCTTATCATTTGGAAAAATAGGCTTGGGATTTATTAAGACTAATTTTTTAAAATTAAAATTTTTTATTGCTCTAGCGCATGCACCAATGTTTTCTGACAATTGAGGTTTGTGTAAAATAAATGAGATATTATTTTTACTCATCTATTTACTAGCTGGAGCATTATCCTTAAATAATTTGTAATCTAAGCTATCAATTAATGCTTTGAACGAAGCATCGATAATATTTGTCGATACACCAATAGTAAACCAATTTTTTCCCTTTGAGTCTGTGCTTTCAATAGATACTCTAGTAACAGCCTCTGTTCCTGTATTTAAAATTCTTACTTTATAATCAACAAGTTTTAAATCTTTTAGATATTTTGAATATTTTGCAAGTCTATCAACATTTTCTCTTATAGCATTATCCAATGCATTGACAGGTCCATTCCCCTCTCCTTCGCACATAATTTTTTCTCCATCAACTTCTAATTGAGCTTTTGCAGAAGAAACTATTTCTCCAGACTTATTTTTTTTAACAGACACGTCATATTCATTAATTGAAATATACCTCGGTATTTCTCCGATAATTCTTCTAGCCAATAATTCAAAAGAGGCATCAGCTCCATCATAACTATAACCAATAAATTCTCGATCCTTGACTTCGTCTAACAATTTTTTAATTTTTGGATCACTTTCCTCAATATTAATTTTGATACTCTTTAATCTAGATATGATATTTGATTTTCCAGATTGGTCTGAAACAACAATATTTCTAGTGTTGCCAACCTCCTCTGGATTGATGTGTTCATAAGTTTTTGGATCTTTTTGTACAGCAGAAACATGTAATCCTCCTTTATGAGAAAATGCTGCTGCACCAACATAAGGTAAATGCTGATTAGGTTTTCTGTTTAAAATCTCATCTAATAATCTTGAACATTCGGTTAAATTTTTAATGTTTTCTGATTTAATATTGATTTCAAATTGAGATGAAAAATCTTTTTTCAAAAAAAATGTAGGGATTAATGACATTAAATTTGCATTACCGCATCTTTCACCTAAACCATTAATTGTTCCTTGAATTTGTCTAACACCAGATAATACTGCGGCTAAAGAATTTGCAACTGCATTGCCAGTATCATTATGCGCATGTATTCCTAAGTTATTACCTGGAACAATTTTAGAGACTTCAGAAACTATCTGTGTGACCTCATGAGGAAGTGTTCCCCCATTAGTGTCACATAAAACAATCCATCGTGCACCTTGATCATATGCAGCTTTGATACAAGACAATGCATATTTTGGATTTGCTTTATAACCATCAAAAAAATGCTCTGCATCAAACATGAATTCTTTTTTTGCTTTTACAAAATGTTTAGCACTTTCAGAAATATTATCTAAATTTTCATCATTTGTTATTCCTAAAGCCACATCAACATGAAAATCCCAAGACTTTCCTACTAAACAAACAGCAGAGGTGTTTGAATTCATTAATGCTGATAAACCAGTATCGTTTTCTGCACTTCTTCCCGATCTTTTGGTCATACCAAATGATGTCAACTTTGAATTTTTAAAATTATGTTTTTTTTGAAAAAATTCTGTGTCTGTTGGATTAGCACCAGGCCATCCTGCTTCAATATAATCAACGCCTAAATTGTCTAAAGCTGAGGCAATTTTTTCTTTATCCTCTAAAGAAAAGTCAACACCCTGTGTTTGAGCCCCGTCTCTAAGAGTTGTATCAAATATATATAATCTTTCTTTGCTCATTTAAATTTCCAAATTGTTTTACCATCTTTGTCCTCTATTAAAACACCTTTGTCATTTAGTTCATCTCTAATTCTATCTGCTTCTTTATAGTTCTTATTTTCTCTAGCTTTATCTCGTAAACGAAGCATGCTTTTAATTTCAGACTCACTAATAGATACTTTATTCTTTTTAAAGTTATTCCATTGTTCTCTACTTTCATGCATCAAGCCAATAAACTCGCATGCCGATATGAACAAATTTATGTTCTCACCTTTAGACGCTTTTTCGAATAAATTATGAAGATTTGTAATATAACCAGGGGTATTCAAATCTTCGTATAATGGCTTTAAAATTTCATCTGGAACTTTTACAGATTTAAAATCAGATGAATAAACTCTGTACCATTTATCTAAAATATTTTCACAATCACTTAATAACTTATCGTTCCAATCAAGTGGTTGTTTGTAATGTGTAGTCATTAGAGCTAATCTGATTATTTGACCACTAATCTTATTTCTAAAATCTTTAATCTTTAAAATATTACCTTGGGACTTGGCCATTTTCTCATTAGACATTGTGATAAAGGCATTGTGAATCCAGTAATTCGCAAAAACTTTTGTTTCATTTGCACATCTAGATTGCGCTATTTCATTTTCGTGATGTGGAAAAATTAAATCTATACCACCACCATGAATATCAAATTCATTGCCCAAAATTTTTTTGGACATTGCAGAACATTCCAAATGCCAGCCTGGTCTACCTTTTCCCCAAGGAGATTCCCAGTAAGGTTCATTTTTAGTCGATGGTTTCCATAAGACAAAATCCTCAGAATTTTTTTTATTTTCACTAATTTCTATTCTTGATCCAGCAATCAATTCATCTAAATTTTTATTTGATAATTTTCCATAATCAGCAAATTTTTTTACTTCAAAATAGACATGTTTTTGATTTTCATAAGCAAAACCTTTTTTAATTAGTTCAGTAATCATCTCTATCATTATGTCTATATGTTCTGTAGCCTTAGGTTGATGAGTTGGATTTTCACAATTCAAAAATTCACAATCTTTTTGAAAACTTGAAGTTACTTTTTCAGTAAGTTCTTTTGTGGAAATTTTTTGTTCTTGAGACGATTTGATAATCTTGTCATCAATATCAGTTATATTTCTAACATAAGTTACTTTTGAAAAATTATTTTTGAGTAATTTAAATAAGATATCAAATACAACTAATGGTCTTGCATTACCAATGTGCGGATCATCATAAACAGTTGGTCCACAAACATACATTCCTATTTCTTCTTTATTTTTTGGAATGAACTGCTCTTTTTTATTTGTTAAATTATTTGTTAAAAAAATATCCATCGTTGATGATTAAGAAATATACCTTATTTGGGGATTTGTTAATCTAATTGATTAACTGGGAATCTTACAAACTGGAATAGGCTCCATTTTATGCAAGTTTTGATTTCTAATTTTTTCGTATTGGACTCTATGTGGTGAGTTTGGGTTGCTCATTGCATCCTCCAATTCACTATAATTGAATCCTAATTGACCTTCATCTGTTCTGCCGTCATCCCACAAGCCATCTGTTGGGGGAGCATCAATTATCTCTTTTAATATTCCAAGCTCTTTACCTAATTCCCATACTTCAGTTTTATTACAATCTGCTATTGGAGAAATATCAACACCACCATCACCATATTTTGTGTAAAAACCAACACCAAAATCTTCAACTTTATTTCCAGTTCCAACAACAATACCTTTATTAGCTGCAGCAACCTGGTAAAGAGTTGTCATTCTTAACCTTGCTCTAGAATTCGCATAACCATGTTCATTATCAAATTTATTTAACGTTGATGAAAATGTGTCAAATAATTTGTCTAGACTGATAGTATGAGCTTCAACATTTTTAAATTTCTTTATTAACCATTCCTGATGTTTTAAACTTAAATCATGCTGATTTTCCTTTTGTTTAATTGGCATAGTTAAAACAATCGTTTTTAAACCTGTCATCGCACTCAATGTACTTGACACAGAGGAGTCAATACCTCCCGAGATACCAATAATTAAAGATTGAGCTTTGTTTGGCATTTGATCAACATAGCTCTTAATCCAATTTGATATATATTTTACTTTTTCAACAGGATTCATACTTAATTATTAATCTTTAATAATCTGAAAGCAACAGTCTAAGATGCCGCTTGAATAGCATTTTTTGAATAGCTGCTATTCTTTTTAATCTCATCAGAAATTAAAAATGCTAGTTCAATTGCTTGATCTGAATTTAAACGAGGGTCACAATGAGTGTGATATCTGCTAGATAAATCTGCATCAGATATTTTTCTTGCACCTCCTGTGCACTCTGTCACATCTTGTCCAGTCATTTCAACATGTAAACCACCAGCATAAGAACCTTCAGACTGATGAACAGCGAATACATTTTTAACCTCACTAACAACATCGTTAAAAGGTCTTGTTTTAAAACCAGTTGTTGATTTAATAGTATTTCCATGCATTGGATCGCATGACCAAACAACATTTAAACCTTCTTTTTTTATTCCTCTAATCAATTTCGGTAAAAATTTTTCCACATTCTTGTGACCAAACCTAGATATTAGAGTAATCTTACCTTTATCATTATTTGGATTTATTAATTCACAAATTTTTGCAATTTCATCTGGCTTAGAAGTTGGTCCACATTTAATTCCTATAGGGTTTTCAATACCCTTACAAAATTCTACATGACCACCATCAATCTGTCTTGTTCTGTCACCAATCCAAACAAAATGAGCTGAAGTATCATGGTATTCTCCAGTAGTAGAGTCAACTCTGGTCATGCTTTCCTCAAAAGGTAAATGCA
>CACGNF010000002.1 GCA_902574345.1 uncultured Pelagibacteraceae bacterium | reverse complement strand
GATATTAAATCAAAAAAAATTGGATTGTGTGTAGCCGGCAGCACAAATGTTTTGGCAGAAAAACTTAATATGACACTCCCCATAGAAACTCATTTATTACAAGCCTGTGTTTCTGAGCCAGTGAAACCAGTATTGGATGGAGTAGTAACCTTTGGTGCTGGACATTTTTATATTAGTCAATCAGATAAAGGTGAGATGGTCATGGGTGGAGACCTTGATGGATATAATAGTTATGCACAAAAGGGTAATCTTCCAACGATACAACATGTCTTAACAGGAGGTGTTGCTTTATTTCCATTCTTAAGTCGTTTGAAAATGTTAAGGACTTGGGGAGGAATTATGGATATGTCAATGGATGGTTCACCAATTATTGATAAAACTCATATCGATGGATTATATTTAAATTGTGGTTGGTGTTATGGAGGATTCAAATCGGTTCCATCTTCTGGGTGGACATTTGCACATACAATTGCACAAGATAGAGTTCATGAATTAAATGAGGGATTTAGTCTAAATAGATTTTCTAAAGGTTACTTGTTAGATGAGAAGGGCCTTGGAACAAAAACTTGGATTTCATAAATGTTAAATATAAAGTGTCCTTACTGTGGGGACAGGTCTCAAAAAGAATTTGCCTACGGAGGTGATGGAACAATTACTAGACCAAAACTTAATCAAGAAATAAGTGATGAAGAATGGGATAATTTTGTTTATCTAAGAAAAAGTCCGAGAGGAAAACATATTGAATTGTGGCATCATATTGCTGGATGCAGACAATGGTTTAAAGTTGAAAGAGATACAACTACTCACGAAATTTTTAGAACTTTTAAACCAGAGGAAGAATTTTGATGTCACAAAATTTTAGACTAAATACTGGTGGTTTAATCAATAGAGATAAACCCATTGAATTTAGATTTAATGGAAAAAAATATATAGGGTATGAGGGTGATACGCTGGCTTCAGCACTACTTGCCAATGGCATACATTTAATTGGAAGAAGCTTTAAATATCATCGTCCAAGAGGGTTTTTTGGTGCAGGAGTTGATGAACCAAATGCAAAAATGCAAGTCGAGATTAATGGTTGCTCAGAACCAAATATTAACGCAACTGAAATAGAATTAGTAAACAATTTATCAGCAACTAGTCAAAATTGTTGGCCATCAGTAAATTTTGATATCGGTGCAATAAATAATTTCTTAAATCGCTTTTTTCCTGCTGGTTTTTATTACAAAACTTTTATGTGGCCCAAAAGTTTTTGGTATAGAGTGTATGAGCCTTTTATTCGAAAAGCAGCGGGATTAGGAATTGCTTCTCTAGAAAAAGATAAAGAGAGATATGAGCATAAATATGAATATTGTGACTTATTAGTTACTGGCTCTGGACCTGCTGGTTTAGCAAGTGCCTATGCGGCTGCCAAAAACGGAGCAAAAGTAATATTAGCAGAGGATAAACCTAGATATGGAGGTACGCTTTTAACAGATGACGTTACGATAGACAACTTGTCCGGAAAAGATTGGTCAGAAAAAATTATATCTGAATTAAAAGAGATGCCTAATGTTATTGTTAAAAATAGATCTCAAGTTTTTGGATACTATGATCATAATATGATGGTAATGTTTGAAAGAACAGGAGATCATTTAGAAAAAAAACCTAAGTACACACCTAGACAAAGACTTTGGTATATTAGAGCAAAAGAAGTATTGCTATCAACAGGATCTATTGAAAGACCAATTGTTTTTGGAAATAATGATACACCTGGAGTTTTTCTCTCAGCTGCTGCAAAAGAATATATGAAAGTTTTTGGTGTTCTAATTGGTAAAAAGCCAATTATTTTCACTAATAATGATAGTGGTTATGAAACAGCTATCGAGTTTAAAAAGAATGGTGTTAATCCAATCGTTTTGGATACTAGAGAGGATCAAAACTCAGAGTTAATTAATGAAGCTAAAGATTTAGATATAAAGATAAAGTTTTCTTATGCAGTGATAGTTGCTCATGGATATAAAAAAGTAAAATCAGCAACAATTGGGAAATTAAATAAAGAGAAGATAGATTTTGAAAATACAGAACAAATAGATTGTGACTCTATTTGTGTATCTGGATTTTGGACACCAACTGTTCATTTAGCATCTCAATCAGGTAATAAACTGAAATTTAACGACTCGATAGATGCTTTTGTACCTGACAAATCAAAACAAAATGAACATTCTTTAGGTGCTGCTAATGGAACATTTACATTACAAGATACCTTAAAAAACAGTTTTAATACTGGGTCAGAAGTTTCTAAAAGTATAACTAAAAAAGATGAAAAAATACAAATTCCTAATACGAATGAACGAAAATATACTGCTCATGATAAATTTTGGTGTTCTCCACTCCCTAAAGGTAAAAATTATAAACGATTTGTAGATTTCCAAAATGACGTAGCAGTTTCTGATATAGAGGTTGCTTTAAGAGAGGGGTATAGATCAATCGAACATGTTAAGAGATACACAACACTAGGAATGGCAACGGATCAAGGAAGGACAAGTAATTTAAATGGATTACAATTAGTTGCAAATGTTGAAAAAAAAATTGTTCCTCAAGTAGGTCACACTACTTTTAGACCGCCTTTTACACCAGTCACTATCGGTACAATAGTTGGAAGGGAGATAGGCAAAGAATATATGTCTACAAGAAAAACACCAATGCACCATTGGCATGAAAAAAATAATGCTGTCTGGGTAGATGCCGGTGCTTGGAAAAGACCAAGATACTACAAAAGAGGAAATGAAAATTTATTTGAGGCATCAAAAAGAGAAGCAAAAAACGTTAGAGATCACGTGGGCGTTTGTGATGTAACAACTTTAGGGAAAATTGATATTAAAGGTCCAGATGCTGCAGAGTTTTTAAATAGAGTTTATACTAATGCTTGGTTAAAACTTCCAGTAGGTAAAGCTCGATACGGAGTTATGCTTAGGGAAGATGGAATTGTCATGGATGATGGGACAACAACCAGAATTTCAGAAAATCATTATCATATGACAACCACTACTGCACAGGCCGCAAACGTATTATCGCATTTGGAATATTACCTGCAAATTGTTTGGCCAGAATTAAATGTTAATGTTGTTTCAACAACCGAACAGTGGGCTGGTGCGGCGATTGCAGGACCTAAATCAAGAGATTTGTTAGCAAAGCTTTTTCCTAAAATAGATGTTAGCAATGAGGCACTTCCTTTTATGGGATATGTAGAGGGAGATTTATTTGGCGTTAAAGCAAGAATTTTTAGAATTTCCTTTTCAGGTGAACTTGCTTACGAAATAAACGTTGAGTCTGATTTTGGATTATTTATGTGGGAAAAAATAATTGATATTGGTGAAGAATTTAATATCCAGCCTTATGGTACAGAGGCATTATCAACACTAAGAATAGAAATGGGCCATGTAGCTGGACCAGAACTTGATGGAAGAACCATTCCTTATGATGTTTCGTTAGAAGGTTTAGTATCAAAGAAAAAAGATTTTATTGGAAAGAGATCTTTAGCTAAAGAAGCATTTAATAAAGCTGATAGACAAAAAATTGTTGGTTTAGTGCCATTGGATAGGAAATCGAGTATTCCAGAGGGATCTCATTTAGTAGAAAATAAAAATGCAAAACTTCCAAACCTTAAACTTGGTCACGTTTCTTCATCTTGTTGGAGTGTGGAGAACAATAATCCTTTTTCTCTTGCAATATTAAAAGATGGAAAAAATATGATAGGAAAAAAGCTTTTCGCGGTCTCTCCACTTAAAAACACTTCTATTGAGGTTGAAGTTATGTCCTCACATTATGTAGACCATGAAGGAAAGAGAGTAAGATCGTGAAGCAAATTTCTTCTTTAAATAATGTACATCAAAATGGAAAATTTGGTGATTTTGAAAATAAAAATGAGAAAGACTTATTAAAGATTTTAGAATTGAAGAATGTTTTAATATTCCAAATAGTTCAATATAAAAATTCAAGTTCAGATATCTCAAATATAAAAATTGATAATCTAGAATTACCTTCGACTTTAAAATCCTCTTCAAATTCGGATACTAGAATTTTATGGATGGGACCAAAGAATTGGATAATTATATCTTCTAAAATGGATTTACTTTTAAAAGATGGAAAGCAATTTGATGAAAGTAATTTTGCAATTACTGATTTATCGCATTCAAGAACAATAATTGAAATTCAAGGTGATCTTGTTAATGAAGTTTTAAAAAAGGGATGTCCTATAAATATTGATGAATTTAACGAGGGTGATTGTACAAATTCAATTTATAACGGAATATCAATTACGATTGATTTTATTTCTAACAATCCAAGAAAAGTTAGAATTTTTGGATTAAGAAGCTTTGGAGAGTCTTTGCATCATTCAATAACTGATGGTTCATTAGAATTTGGTTATCAAAGTAATTAATTATTAATTTCTTGTTGCAATATAAACACCCACCGACGCTATTAAAAAACCAACAACATCTATATTCGTAAGAGTTTCATTTAAAAAAAGCCAAGCCATAATTGCAGAGGTTGCTGGTATTAGAAAAAAAACAGAAACTGTTTTACTAGCTGAATTTTTTTTTATTAAAAACATCAATATTGTAAATGCACCAAAGGAAACAAGAAAAATTTGATGACTCATTGCTATAATAAATGTTTTTGTAAAATAGATGTAGGGCTCTATAAAAAAAATAATTATTAATACATGAAATAAACAACCACCCAATGCTTGGTAAAAATTACTAACAGATAATGGTAAGTTATTACTCAATTTTTTCTGCCAAATGGTAGAAAACGTTATAGATAACAATGCAATTAAAGTTGCAATCAAACCTAGTAGAGGAATACCTGAGCCAACATCTATTCCTAGTACTAAAGAAGCGCCAACAAAACCCAATAAAACTCCTACCCATTGCTGCAATGTAACTTTCTCATTTAAAAGCGGTCCGCTCAAAATATTTGTTAGAATTGGTTGAAGTGTTACGATTAGAGCAGCTAAACTTGTTGGCATTCCAATTGAAATCGAATAAAAAACCCCTCCTAAATATAACCCATGAAACAAGATACCACTGAACATTGACTCAATCAGATATCTTTTTTTAATCAATATTGATTGTTTAAGGTAAATGGAAAATAATAAAAAACCGACAGCGACAAAAAAAAATCTGAAGGCTAGAGCTGTGAAAGGATCACTATTATCAATAATTGGTTTTGTTGTGATAAAGGCAGAAGACCAAAGTAAAACAAATATGAGCGGAAATATTCTGACCATTCCAGGTCTTATAAATTATTTAATCTACAATATTAAGTATTATTAATTTGTTTTGTTTTGTCTCTTTACACCATAATTCATAACTTTCACACATTCTCCACAAATGATCGAAGGCTCTTTGAGAAATTTCAAGAGGATAATGGCTCTTTGCATAATATAATTCAGGATATTGAATTAGCTGCTTAACTGATAAATCTTTTTGAATATGAAGTAATCTTATAGTTTCTTCAGGCACCCTCTTTTTTGATACCTTTTCAATTAATTCATCATGGAATTTTCCAGAGCTTATATCATTGTAGGTTGTTGTTCCAATAAAGTTTTCAATTGCGTTGATTGTTGTCAGCTCAGGATTTTTTTTCTTAATCTCACAAACTTTTGAGTAAATTGCTTCTGCAACCAGTAACACATAAGGCTTTTCTTTGGATGGCATTATCTATTTTGATATTTCCTCATAGCAGCGTTAGCTAAAATCAAATTTGGGTCTAAAAATATTTTTGATGATTTAATTGTCTTAAATGGTTTATAGGCAAAAATAGCGATAGGGAGCTCTGTACAACCAAGAATAATTTTTTTACATTTTTTTTTGATTAAATAATTTATGGCTGGTTTTATAGCTTTGCTCGCCAGTTTCACTTTTCCCATTTTCACAAGCTTGATAGCTTTGTTTACGGACTTACTTTGAATAGAATTATTTGGAAATACTAAATTATAGTCTTTATCAAAAAACTTATTATAAACACCTGTTTTTAAAGTTCCTTCAGTAGCAAGTAAACCAATGGAGGAATGTTTTCTACACTTTTTTTTAGCATGCACAAAAACTTCTTTAGGCATATTTACTATTGGCAAGTTAATACGTTTTTTTAAATCATCATACCAATAATGGGCTGTGTTACAGGGAATAACTATAAATTTACAATTACTTTTTTTTAAAAGATTACAACCATAAATTAAACTTTTTAAAACAGATAAGTATTTTTTCTTAGTCTTTTTATTGGTTATTTTGCTTGATAGTTTACCGGTATGGATACCAATCGACTCAGGTCTACCAGGAATATTTGATTTGTTATAAAGCATAAACAAAGGGTAATCTTGATCGATCTTACCTCTATATAAAATTGCCAGCTTATTACAAAAATCTAAACCTGCCTGGGTACCCATTCCACCTAAAATGCCAATCATAAATTATTTTCTAAGTTTCGTTGTAGAATAGTTCATTGGCTATAAAAATAAATTAATTCTTAATTAAAAAATTAATTAATTTATAGCCAATTAATTTATGTGAAAATTATGCAGTTTTTAAGTTAACTGCTGAAGGACCTTTAGGACCATCTTCAACATCGAAAGTCAAAGCTTGACCCTCATCTAAACCGTTCATACCAGCATCTCTTACAGCTGAAACATGTACAAACACATCTTTTTCTTTATCGTCACGTTCAATAAAACCAAAACCTTTAGTTGGATTGAACCATTTTACTTTTCCTTGTAGACTCATATTTTTCTTCTTACTTATTGTTATATTAATTTATTACTTATAATTAAGTAATGTTTGCTTTGTTTATAAATAATAGGGTTTTGTCAACTAATTTAGTGCAAAATAGACTTTTTTTTATAATTCGTGGTCAATTAGCTTAGTTAAATAGATAGAATTAACATCTTCTTTATAATGGGCAAAGGGTTTGCAAGGTGTAAAATCACATTTTTTAAATAATTTTCTCGCTGGATCAAAAAATTTTCCAGCACCAGTCTCTAAACTAATTCTTTTAATTTTTAATTTCTTAGCTTCATAAATGAGGTGTTTGATGACTTTGATACCATTACCTTGATTTCTAAAATCATCATGTATTCTAATTGATTTAAATTCACCATGATCTTTGTCTAAGAACTTTAATGCTCCACAACCAAATATTTTATCATTTTCCCAAAGGCTCCAAAATTTAATTGATGAAACTTTTAACCCCGGAATATCTAAAACATGAGCACTACCTTTGGGTGATGCTGCTCTAAGTTCAATAAAATGTTTTGTAAGAAGTTTATTGACTTCCGGGTTGTCAAAATTTCCCTCAATAGATTTAAGCATTTATATTAAAGTTGTTATGTGGCCCATTTTTCTTTTATCTTTTATCTCTTTTTTTTGATAATCAAAGAAAAATTCATTTTCATTTAATTTAAAATTTTCTCTATAGGGTTTGATTTGATTTCCTATAAGATTGATCATTTTTGCATTAGATATTTTTTTGAGTGGAATTTTTTCTAACGAACAGACCGCTCTCACATGATTTTCAAATTGACTTATATTAAAAGCATTAATTGTAAGATGACCAGAGTTGTGAACTCGAGGAGCTATTTCATTAACATAAAGATTTTCATTTCTATCTATAAAAAATTCAACACAAAGCGTTCCTATATACTTCAATTCTTCTGCGATCCGGATTGACCAATCTTTAGATTCATCAAATATTTTTTTATTGATTTGAGCTGGTATAATTGAATGTTTTAATATCTGATCTTCATGGGTATTTTCTATCGGCTCATATATTTCATAACTATTGTTCCCAAATCTGGTAATAATTACTGATATCTCTTTTTTCAGTTTTACTAATTTTTCCAGTATATAACCTTTTGAAAAATCAATATTCAGGTTATTGATGTCTTCAATTTTTTTTATAGGATATTGGCCTTTACCATCATAACCCATTGTAGTTGTTTTTAAAATTCCAGGTAAGAAATCTCCCAATGGCTCCATATCGGATTTACTTTCTATCGATGCATATCTAGTAGTTCTAATATTGAGTTTATTTACAAAATCTTTTTCTGCAATTCGATGTTGAATTAATCTATTTACCGATGGTTTTGGTAAAACTGGTTTTACCTTGTTCATTTCATTTAAAGTTTCATAAGGTATATTTTCAAATTCATAAGTAATCACATCAATTTCATTAATGAACTCTTGCATTTTGATTTTATCATCGTATTTGCCATGAATAAATTTATTACAAAAATTTTGTGCTGGAGCATCAACATCATCACAATAGATTATTGTATTGATATTCAAATTCTTAGCCGCGACAGCTAGTAAGCTTCCTAATTGACCACCACCAATAATACCCAAATTTTTTATTGACATTTTTTATTTTGGATTTTTTTTAACTGATCTTGTTTGTGATGACCGCCAATTATTTAATTTCTTTTTTACAACAGGATTGCTGTTTGCAATTATAGCTGTAGCTAATAAAGCAGCATTGATGGCACCATCCTCTCCAATTGCAAGAGTTCCAACGGGTATCCCTTTTGGCATTTGTGCAATTGATAATAAACTATCAAGTCCTTTAAGTTTTTTACTTTCAACGGGAACACCTAAAACTGGAATTGAGGTTATAGCTGAAATCATACCAGGTAAATGTGCTGATCCACCAGCACCAGCAATGATTACTCCAATATTATTTCTTGATGCACTCTCTGCAAATTCATACATTCTTTTTGGAGTACGGTGGGCAGATATAATCTTAGTTTCAAATCGAACACCCATTTTTTTTAGTATATTTGCTGATAATTTCATCGTTTTGAAGTCTGATTGGCTTCCCATGACGATTGCAACTTTGAGATTTTTATTCTTTTTCATGATTTATTTGCAGAATATTTATTTCAAAATTAGATTAAAATTTCAATAAAATAAATAGTATTTAAAAAACAACTTGGTAAGGTTAACCAAAATTAACCAAAATGAAATTTAAAATCGATAACCTTCAATATTGTAAATGGTCAAGAAAAGTTTTTGAGATTAATCGTGAGGCTGGTCTAGATGCAGTTCATGTTACAATAGTCTATCATGAAGATTTTGATGAACTTCAAAATGAAATAAGTAAGTGGCAAACTTTATTAAAAGAAAATTCAGATTTAATTTTTTTAGGCCGGAGTTTTAAGGATATTGAAAAAGCAAATAATGAGAATAAAACTGCAATTTTTTTTGGTTTTCAAAATTGCTCTCCAATAGAAGATGATATTAATTTAGTCGAAAAAGTTCATAGTCTTGGATGTAGATTTATGCAACTCACTTACAACAATCAATCATTGTTAGCGACAGGATGTTATGAAAAAAACGATAGTGGGGTAACTAATTTTGGACGGGAAGTTATCCGAGAAATGAATAGAGTGGGTATTGTAGTAGATATGTCCCATTCAGCCGAAAAAAGTACTTTTGATGCAATTGAGTTTAGTGAAAAACCAATAGCAATCACTCATGCAAACCCATCCTTTTGGCACGCCGCAAAAAGAAATAAGTCTTCTGAGTTACTAAAAACTTTAAGTGAAAGCGGAGGAATATTGGGTTTATCTTTATACCCGCATCATCTTAAGGACAATACGAATTGTTCCCTAGAAAGCTTTTGTAAAATGGTAGCGAAAACAGCAGAAATAATGGATATTAAAAATATTGGTATAGGATCAGATCTTTGTTTAAATCAACCAGATGAGGTTGTTGGATGGATGAGAAATGGAACCTGGTCTAAAAATAAAAATTATGGAGAAGGCTCTAAAAATAAACCAGGGTTTCCTAAACAGCCTAATTGGTTTGAGGACGCAAGAGGTTTTAAAAACTTAGAATCAGGTTTAAAAAAGGTTGGTTTTTCAGAGACTGAGACTGATGGAATACTAGGTAACAATTGGTATAACTTTTATAAAACTATCTAAATATGAATATAGAATTAAGAGATCCAAACATCATAATGAAGTTATCAAGACTTGGTTCCTTTCATCAATCAAGATTATCTTTTTTAAGAAGTTTTTTAAGCGAATTTAAAGATTGGCAATATAATAGAGACTTGTTTGATTTAGACCAAGAAGGTTACGGCACAGCAGTATACTCATTTAAAAAAAAAGATAGGGTTTATTCTTTAATCTGTTATGCGAACAAAATTAATGAAGATGAAAGATCAGATAGAGTAATAGCCACAAAATGGGATGCAGCTTTTACACTACATGATGGAGTACCTTTAAAAGAAGACATTAATAGATTAAGAAATGAAGTTCCAAAACAGGAAGTTGGGAGGTTGTCTTACAAAGAGCTAACATTATCTAGAGCAAATAAATCTGTTAGGGTATTTGATCATGTTGTTGAAAGTTTAAGCAATGGAAATCAACCTGATTTAGAGCTACTTGAAAAAGTTGGATATTTATACAGGACGACTGCAGTTTATGGATCAGGTAAGTTTGGTTTAGCAGATCGTTTCAGAATTAAAAATAGAGAGGAAATTAACGGACCATTCAGATTAGAGATGATGTTAGTTTATTTAGTTAGACAATTTACATTTGATCAAGTTAATCATGTTGCAAAAAATAAAAATCCTCATTCAGCTGTTAGATTAGATCCTAAGATTTGTAGAAATTTGGGCATAGGAAATTCTACTGGATTAGGAATGGCTCCATTTATTGTTAATCATCCAACTTTATTAAATAATTGGATACTTAGTAGAGAAATTGCACTTAAAAAAATAAGAGAAATTAAAATTGTTAAAACACAAGATAGAGATTTATTTAAAGTTTGTTTGAAAAGTTCTCTTAAAAATATAACTAGCTGGAATACAGAGAGTGAATATCAACTCAAAAAAATTAAACTTTTGCTCAAAGATATCAAAAAATTCATCAATTTCTTAGAAAACGAATTTGATTTTCAAAAAGATTATCCTTTTAATGAAATTTACCTATGGCTAGAGAAAGAAACTTGTGAAGAGTGCATAGAATATGTTGTCTCAATCATGATGGAGCCATTTGGTGATATAGTCCAACCATTGGTTGCACAAATGAGTTCTGAGGAAGAAAAATACTTTAATATTCCAACTGAACGTAATGTCGGAGATTTAAAAAAGATTTTAAAGAATAAATATTCGGATATTTTAAAGATTAATTTTAATATAGATGAGAGCAATCAGAAATTTTGGTTTATTTCAAAAAATAAAGAAGAACCAAGATTAGCTAATCGTTTTGAGGAAAATGGTGCAGATTTAGAGCAACCCTTGGCAATAGCTAGAGATATAAAAAAACTATATGAAAGATTATTACCTTTAAAAGATGATTTAAAGATTAATCAATTTTTAATTGATAATTCTGATTTAAGACATGTTGTTAGAAGAGCCTTCATTATTGAAAAATTTCCATATTCAGAAATACAAGATAATACAATTGGAGAAAATTTAGTTCCAATTGATATGTTGCGATTAAAGTTATCTTTTTTTGGAGCTTTAAAATTTGATCCAAGATCTGACAAGTGGTTGAGAATATGTATGTTTCAAGGTGCACCACTGCCAAATGAATTAAAAGATTATGATGAGCAATGGGTTTATAAAACTCACTCTTAAACTATGAAATCCTTAAGTGAGATAGAAACCACAGCTAAGAGGGCAAGTCGAGCTGCTGGTTATTCATGGGGTATAGCAGAAGAAGTCGGGAAATCTATCAGATTATCCGAATTATTTGGTTTTCCAGCGATCAAACATCTTAATCAATATTATCAAAATAAAAAAAAAGAAAATTTTGAAGAGATAAAATTAATTAATGAGATTAACAAATCAGATGGATCATCTTTTTGTCCAATTATGGTGGGTATTAATTTTATTGACCAAGTAAAGAACATCGAGACTTTAAAAAAGTGCTCAGTCGAAAATCTTGCTTATCCATTATTGCTTTTATCTTTTTTAAGCAGAGCTTCAGAAATTATTGGAAAAAAATTATTAATTTCATTTGATGATTGTAAATTTTTATTGAATTTTAATGTGAGTATCTCTTCTAATATATGGGATAAAGAAATGCCAATGTTAGCAAAAAAAGTAGAAATAAGTTTTTTAAACAATGAAGATAACTTTTCAGATCAAGATTGGAAAAATCTCTACAAACTTGCAGAGGATACATTTGTAGAGGAGACTGATAGTTTAAAAGAGGGTGCAGCGGGAGCTGGTTTGACTGATAATGACTGAAGATAAAGAAATAGAAAAAAATCTAAATGATTTAGATGATATTTGTGATGAGTGTAAAGAACAACACGAGAGTGTAACTCAAAACTTGATTCTAACTGGTTTTAAAATTTGTAAGTCTTGTAGAGTTTCTAAGACAATTTTTCCAATCTAAATATGATTGATCGGTAAGGCGTTCATTCGACTTATCACGAAAGAAATAGATAAAAAGACAATAATCAAAAATGACATAAAAACTATTCCAAATGATTTTAAATTTGATTTAAGATTAAGAACTTGTCGCGTTGAAATAATTAATCCAGCAAAAATCCAAAATTGCGTAAGAAAAATTATAGGTATCATTAATTCTGGTGTAACAGCAAAAAATCTTAACAGACCAGGCGCGTGAGCGAAACCAACTGCAGTTAATACTTTTTTAAATGGAACTTTACTATTTTTATCAGGAAATAGTTTTACCCCAATAACAAAAATTAATATTGCCCAAACAAACCAAGTTAATATTGCAGTTACTCCTGACATTGCAACGGCTGTTTTAAAAACTGTGTTTGCAGCAACTGCCCCAGCTATGCCATCTAAAATCATAATAATACCCGCAAAATAAACTGAGGCTTCACTAAAATTTTTACTATCAGAATAAAGTGTTTTATCTAGTTTGATAGATTTTAAAATAATACTTAGAAATTCACCGAACATTTATTTTTTTTTATTTTTTTGCTCTTTATAAGATATGATTAATGGGAATATTATTAAAGCAATAGCTATAAGAATGCAAATTACTATTAAGAAACCTTTTGTCATTTAAGATGATGGGGGAGTAACCCCCCATAAATCAGATTAACCTTTTGAAACTTCTCTTGTATTAGCGTTGAAAGATTCTTTAAATGGAATATCTACTATTACCGCATCTACAGGCTTACCCGGAGTATCAGAGTATTTTTCGGGTAAATGAACTTTATATTTAGTTCCAACCTTACCTTTTGGAAATCCATTTGCATTTAATGTCCCATCAAAAGGAACATATCCCATTGCAATGTTTGTTTTCTTTTCGGGATGCCACCAGGGTGAAGTAATGAAACCAACTGGATCTCCACCACTCTCATGTGATATTAGCCAAAAATCTGGCGCATAATCATCAATAGGTTTTCCACCTAACTCCAATCCAACTAACTGAAGTGCGTATGGTTTCTTACCATCTTTAATTTCTTTACCCATTTTTTCTAGAGCCGCTTTACCAACATAGTCAGATGTTTTGTTCCATTCACCTTTTCCTGATAAAGAAACCTGGTAGCCTAAGTTACATTGATAAGGATTATGTTGTTGATCCATATCTTGACCCCAGGACAAAATGCCAGCCTGGATTCTTCTGTGGTGAGCAGGTGCAATAACCATTAGTTGGTGTTTTTTTCCAACCTCAAGCACAGCATTCCACATATCATCAGCATATAAAGTTGCATCTCTTAAATAAATCTCATAACCAGCTTCTCCAGAAAAACCTGATTGAGAAATCACACAACTTCGCCCAGCAACTTTAACTTCAGCCAAACCATAAAACGGCATATTTTCTAAATCAACTTGATCACCTAACAAATCTTTCATTAGAGCTTTTGATTTTGGACCTTGTATTTGAACAGGACAAGCATCGATTTCTTCAATAGTGCAATTAAATCTTCCATCTGCATTTACACCTTGCAAGTACAAACCAATATCAGAGTCTGATAATGAAAACCAAAACTCATCCTTTGAAATTCTTAAAAGGATTGGATCATTTAAAACCCCACCATAAGCGTTACACAAAATAACGTATCTTGCTCTCATTGGTGAAATTTTTGTTGCATCTCTTGTGATTACATAATCAACGAATTTTTCTGCATCTGGACCTTTAACTTGAATTTGTCTTTCAACTGCAACATTCCACATAGTTACATGATTAACAATTGCATCATATTCAACCATTGCACCACCGTCTTCTGGTTTTACATAACCTCTTGGATGATAAATACGATTGTAAACTGTCGCTCTCCAACAACCTGCTTGCATAGATAAATGCCAATAAGGTGATTTTCTTACTCTTGTTGAAATTAACATTTCAACTTTTGTTGGTCCACTTTGTCTTAAGTTATATGGTACTTTTCGATCTGATTGATCTACAGAAGTAACATGCTTTAAATTAGTATAGTCAAATTCTTTAGACATAACTATTCTCCTTCAACCACTTGTTAGTTTCCTTCAAGCCGCCGAATGTATAAATGTGGAAAAAATCAGTGTGCGATTTAATTTTCCCAATTAAATCATTAGGGTCTTTAGGTTTTAATAAATCTAACGCCTTACTAAAATTAGATTTAAGAAAATTTAAGGAATTTTTTGCACCAACTATATTAGCAAATTTTATTAAGCTAGATATTTTTAGAGGCCCAGTAATTCCCACATGCACTGGTACACTTTGTTTAGAAATAAAGTCTATAATTGGCTGAGGGTCTAGTAACCATTGAGTTACAATATAATCAGCGTAAGGCTTTTTATCTTTCATAGCTTTTTCTAAATCTGAATCGGATATATCAGGACTCCCCTCTGGGTGTCCAGCAATTCCTATCGTCATCTTCTCAAAATAACCAGTCTCCAAAAGTTGAAAAGAGCTATCGAATTTTCCCATTGGCTCTCTTCCTCCTCCTATAACTAAAACTTGTTTGACGCCACCATCTTTACATCTCGAAACATAATCTTTTAGCTGTTTTTCATCCTGCATAGATCTTGCAGGAAAATGCGGGACGGGATTAAAACCTTTCTTTACTAACTCAACTGCTTGGTGAGCTGTTTCTTTATAATCTCCCCCAGGTAGCATAGTGATATAAATATCTTTTACAGCAGGGACAGTATCCAGATCTGTCTGAGGTCCAATTTCTAAAGAAAAATTCATCTAATAATGATTATATTTTTTGAAAATGCTGTCAAAGAAATTAATCGTGTAATATAATCCCAATCTATTTAATGCCTAATAACCAAACGAAATAAATTAATGAAAATTATCTTAATAATGGGTCTACCAGGATCAGGAAAAACAACCTTGGCTAACGAACTTGCACCATTATTAAATGCTAAAAGGCTTAACGCAGATGAAGTAAGAAAAGAGGCAAATGATTGGGATTTCTCTGAAGAAGGAAGAAAAAGACAGGCTAAAAGAATGGCTGATTTTGCTTTAAAACTTCGAAAAGATAATGACTATGTTGTTGCAGATTTTATCTGTCCAACACCAGAGGCCAGAAGCTTATTTCCCTCAGATTATGTTATTTGGGTTGATACTATTAAAGAGGGTAGGTTTGATGATACTAATAAGATGTTTGTTAAACCAGACAAGTATAACTTTCATGTTACTACACAAGATGCTAAAAATTGGGCACCAAAAATATATAAGGATATAGTACAATGACATATCAGTGGGATAATAAAAAGCCAACAGCACAAATGTTAGGAAGATGGCAACCATTTCACGATGGCCATTACACCTTATTTAAAGAAATTATTAAAAAAACAGGACAAGTTTGTATTCAAATAAGAGACGTACAAGGTGTAGATGATAATCCTTTCAATTTTGATACAGTTAAAAAAAATATAGAAGATAGACTTAATCCAGAGTTCGAAGGTCGTTTTAAAATTATGTTAGTCCCTAATATTACAAATATTTGTTATGGTAGAGGGGTTGGATACAAAATTGAAGAGATAGTGTTGTCAGAAGAAATACAAAAAATATCGGCAACGAAGATAAGAGCCAAAATGAGAGAAGAAGGCAAACTCAAATAGAATTTTTGATGAATATATTAGTGAAGAACTTATCCAGCGGTATATCTATAGTTCTAATTAATGATCCTAAAACATATAATTCATTATCTTTTAAAACTTTAAATGATCTAATTAAAGTTCTAAAAAAACTTGATCAAGACAAAAAAACAAAAGTAATTATCATAGAAGGTGCTGGAAAAGGTTTTAGTGCGGGTCATAACCTTAAAGAAGTAAAAAGTTTAAAGGTAAAAAACAAATATCAAAAATTATTTAATCTGTGTTCTAAGTTAATGCTTCAAATAGTAGAGGGTAATAAACCTGTAATTGCCAAAGTACATGGAGCAGCCTACGCTGCTGGTTGTCAGTTAGTTGCTAGTTGTGATCTAGCCTATAGTACTAAAGATGCATTATTTGCAACTCCTGGAGTAAATATTGGATTATTTTGTAGTACACCAATGGTTGCTGTAAGTAGAAAAATTAATAAAAAACCAATGATGAAAATGTTACTTACAGGCGAGCCAATTAAAGCAAATTTTGCAAAAGAAATTGGTTTAATAAATGATTGTTTTTCAAAATCTAAATTAAATAATGAGGTTTTAAAAATTGCAAAAAAGATTGCATCTAAATCAAATCTAACAATTAAAATCGGTAAGCGAACATTTTATAAACAATTAGAGATGCCTCTTAGAAAAGCGTACGCCCATACAAGTAAAATGATGACAGTTAATATGATGGCTTTGGATGCTAAAGAGGGGATTTCTGCTTTTTTAGAAAAAAGAAAGCCTAAATGGAAAAATAGGTAATGAAAAAAAATATTTTACTTATTTTTTTTTTAATAATTGGAATAGTTATTATTTATAACTTTAGAGGCCACAATCAAAATAAAGCAATTGAAGCTTGTATTGCTGGGAGTAAAAAGTTAGATACCCCTATGACAGTTGAAGAAGCTAAAGAGTTTTGTAAGCAAAAAATCCAAAATAAAAAATGAATGATATAAAAGAAATCCTCTCAAAATATAAAAAGATTGCAATGGTTGGGGTCAGCAATGATCCTACAAAAGCATCAACTATTGTCATGAAGTATATGCAGAAATATGGTTTTAAAGTTTACCCCGTAAATCCTAAAGCTGAAGGTCAAAAAATTTTGGGAGAAGACGTGTGTGGTAAAATTACCGATATTAAAGATAAAGTTGATATAGTAAATGTATTTAGACCTTCAAATGAAGCTTTAGATATTGCTAAAGATGTAGTTGATATTAAGGCAAAAGTTTTGTGGTTACAGCTTGGAATTAAAAATGAACA
Source organism: uncultured Pelagibacteraceae bacterium (assembly GCA_902574345.1). Lineage (GTDB taxonomy): Bacteria > Pseudomonadota > Alphaproteobacteria > Pelagibacterales > Pelagibacteraceae > Pelagibacter. Next base: position 60,497 of record CACGNF010000002.1, on the reverse strand, counting down.
AGCAAAAAAATTAGTTATTAAAAACAAAATTGAATATATCGAGGACAGATGTACCAAAATGGAATATCAAAAGCATTTCTTAAAAATACGTCAAGCCTTTCCTGTTCTCCAAGACTAAAATCAAAAATTTTTAGAAAATGATAAAAAAAATTCAAATAATATCAATAACTCTTTTTATTTTTTTTATTTTTATAACAATAGCAAAGGCAGAATTGCTAAAACCTAATAGTGACATCAAACCTGATAGAGTTATAGAAATTCAATTATCAGGTCTTCAAAATAATGACCTTATCTACAAGGATAGTGGCATAGAGCAGACCTGGAACTTTGCTCATCCTAACAATAAAAAAGTTACTGGTCCTTTAGATAAATTTAAAAGAATGATTAAAGGAGACTCTTATCAAATGATGATCAATCACTTAAGTCACACCATAACAAAGCTTGGAAGTGGTGAAAATTGGGCTCAATTTGAAGTGATCCTTTTAGATAAAGATAAAATTTATCATAAGTTTAACTGGCAAGTTGAAAAGTATGAAACAGATGGTCCACTAAAAGATTGCTGGCTAACAACCATGGTCTCCAGCCCAATCCCATTAGGGAGCTCCATATGATTAAAAATGACAATTTTGTTTCGTTATGAATAAAAATTTAGTAGGAATCGCTTAATGAAATCAAAAACTAAAGTTGTTGTGGTTGGTGGTGGTGTCGTTGGAGTAAGTGCTCTTTATCATTTAGCAAAAAAAGGCTGGTCTGATGTTGTTTTAGTTGAGAGAAAAGAACTTACATCTGGTTCAACTTGGCATGCAGCAGGATTACTTCCGCTTTTTAATATGAGTTACTCAGTTGGTCAATTGCATAAGTATGCAGTCAATCTTTATAAAACATTAGAGGAAGAGACTGGAAAAAATGTTGGCTTTAGTGTTGTTTCAAATATTCGTCTAGCAAGCACCAAAGATAGAATGGATGAATATCATCAGTATGCCGGTGTTGCTAAAACAATTGGTGTTGATGTAAAATTTTTAACACCACAACAAGTAAAAGAAATTTGGCCTTTATGTCATACCGATGATTTAATCGGAGCTATTCAACACCCTGAGGATGGATACATTCAGCCAGCTGATCTAACGCAAGCTTTAGCCGCAGGTGCAAGAAATAGAGGAGCAGAGATTTATAGAAATACTGCCGTTAAAGCAATCCGACAAACAAAAAGTGGCTGGGTAGTTGAGACTGATAAAGGTTCAATCGAATGTGAACATGTTATTTCTTGCTCAGGAAATTTTGCACGTCAAACAGGTGAAATGGTTGGATTGGATATTCCAGTAATACCTGTTGAACATCAATATATAGTGACAGAACCTCATCCAGAAATTCAAAAAAGAAAAAAAGCAGGATTACCTGAGATGGGAGTCTTAAGAGATAGTGATAGCAGATGGTATATGAGAGAAGAAGCAGGAGGATTAATATTAGGTCCCTATGAAGATGGTGCTCCAGCTTGTTATGTTGAGGGACCCTCAAAAGATTCTGAATACGAATTGTTCCAAGAAGATTTAGATAGATTAGCACCTCATATTGAAGGCGCTATTCATAGAGTTCCTGCTTTTGGCGAAGTGGGAGTTAAAAAAGTTTACAATGGAGCAATTTGTTATACGCCTGACGGCAATCCAATAGTTGGTCCAGCTTGGGGATTAAAAAATTTTTGGATTAATGAAGGTCATAGTTTTGGTATCACAGCTGCTGGTGGAGCAGGCTGGCAACTAGCAGAGTGGATTGTTGATGGAGAACCAACAATTGATATGCTTGGTGTTGAACCGAGACGTTACGGAAATTATGCAACCAAATCTTATTTAAAAGCAAAAAATGAAGAAGCTTATAGCCACGTTTTTATTGTTCATTATCCAGATGAGGAAAGACCAGCCGCAAGACCATTAAGAACATCTCCTTGTTATGAGAGAATGAAAGATTTAGGTGCAGTGTTTGGTCAAAAATTTGGTTGGGAAAGACCCAATTTTTTTGCAACGGATGGTATGGAACAAAAAGATGATTGGTCATTTAGAAGATCAAAATGGTTTGATGCAATTAAAAAAGAGTGTCAAAATGTAAAAGAAAATGTTGGCCTATTAGATATGACGGCATTTGCAAAATGTCGAATTAAAGGTCCTAAAGCTGAAGAATTTTTAGATTATTTGGTGGCAAATAAACTTCCTAAAAAAATTGGCAGAATAAATTTATGTCATGCGCTAAATACTAAGGGTGGAGTTCATTCAGAATTTACAATCATGAAAGAGGCTGAAAACAGCTTCTACCTTGTTTCAGCAGGTGCAAATTTAAGACTAGATCATGATTGGATACAAAAGTGGATGCCAACTGATGGATCAGTGATATTTGAAGATTTAACTAATAGCACAGGGGTGCTTGTTGTAGCTGGACCAAAAGCAAGACAATTAATGCAAAAAGTTTCTACAGATGACTTTTCAAATGAAAACTTTAAATGGTTAACAGCTAAAAATGTTAATGTTGGTTATGCCCCAGTAAATGCAATGCGAGTAAACTTTGTTGGAGAACTGGGTTGGGAATTACATCATCCAATTGAGTATCAAAATCATATTTTTGATAAATTAATGGAAGCTGGAAAAGATTTAGGACTGAAACCTTTTGGAATCAGAGCAATGAATAGTTTGAGAATTGAAAAATCTTATAAATTAGTTGGAACAGAATTATCAATAGAATATTCACCTTATGAGTCAGGTTTAGATAGGTTTGTACATCCCAACAAAGGAAATTTCATAGGTTTAGAAGCATTAAACAAATGGAGAGAAAAAGGTTTTGATAATAAATTAGTTACTCTCGAAGTTCATAATACAACTGACTCAGATGTATTAGGCAATAATCCAATTTATAAAGATGACAAAGTTGTTGGAAGAGCGACAGGTGGTGAATATGGATTTAGATTAGATAAGTCAATTGCATTAGCAATGGTGAAACCAGACTTGGCTAATGTAGGGGAGAAACTAAAGGTTGATATTTTAGGCAAGATGTATGAAGCTACAATATTAGATGAAAGTCCTTATGACGCTGAAAATAAATTATTGAGAGCTTAATGAAAATTTTAGTCGCAGTAAAAAGAGTAATTGATTACAACGTTCAAATCAGAGTTAAAGAAGACAACACAGGTGTAGTAACTGACAATGTTAAAATGTCTACCAATCCACCTGATGATAATGCTATCGAAGAAGCCGTAAAAATTAAAGAAGCTGGTAAAGCCACAGAGGTTGTTGCAGTAAGTATCGGCGAAGAGAAAGCTCAAGAAACAGTTCGTAAAGCTTTAGCAGTTGGGGCAGATAGAGGAATACTTGTTAAGACTGATGGTATAATTGAACCGCTCGCTGTCTCAAAATTGTTACAAAAAATTGTTGAGAAAGAAAAACCAGATTTAGTTTTTATGGGTAAGCAAGCAATAGATGACGATTGTAATCAAACAGGTCAAATGTTAAGCGCACTTTTAAATTGGCCACAAGCAACTTTTGCATCAAAAATTGAAATTAAAGATGGTAAATTAGAAGTTACTAGAGAGATAGATGAAGGTTTAGAAACAATTGAAATTAATGTTCCTGCAATAGTAACTTGTGACTTGAGATTAAATGAACCAAGGTATGCCTCATTACCAAATATAATGAAAGCAAAGAAAAAACCCATAGAACAATTGAATGCGTCAGATTTAGGGGTAGATATAACTCCTAGAATCGAGCAAGTTAAAGTTGAAGAGCCACCAAAGAGAAAAGCTGGAATAAAAGTTTCAAGTGTTGCTGAGTTGGTTCAAAAATTAAAAAATGAAGCTAAGGTAATATAATGTCGGTTTTATTAATTGCAGAACACAATAATAAAGAGTTAAAACCATTTACGCTTAATGCAAGTACAGCAGCTTCTCAAATTGATAGTGACGTACATGCAGTAATTATTGGCAATAATTGTGATGAAGCTGCAAAAGCGCTTTCAGAATTACCATTAATCAAAAAAGTTATTCAAGTTGAAGCTGCTCACTATGAAAACTTTGTTGCTGAAAATTTTGCGCCCGTAATAGTAAAATTAGCTGAAAATTATTCACATATTATCAGTTCAGCGAATACTTTTGGCAAAAATTTAATGCCAAGAATTGCTGCTGCTTTAGATACATCTCAAATAAGTGATATTATCAAAGTTATTGCGCATGATACCTTTTTAAGACCAATTTATGCAGGAAACGCTTTCGCAACTGTTAAAAGCAAGGATGCAAAAAAATGTGTAACCATTAGACCTACATCTTTTGATCCATGTGAAAGCTCAGGCGGATCAGCTCCTATAGAAAAAGCAGATCCTGGTGAAGAATTTGCAAAAACAAAATTTATTAAAAGAGAAGAAGTCAAATCAGACAGACCTGAACTTGGTACAGCAAGAGTTGTTGTTTCTGGTGGAAGAGGAATGCAGAGTGGTGATAACTTTAAATTAATTACTTCTTTAGCTGATAAATTAAATGCAGCTATCGGAGCCTCAAGAGCCGCAGTTGATGCGGGATATATAAGTAATGATCATCAGGTTGGTCAAACCGGAAAAGTTGTTGTCCCTGATTTGTATATCGCTGTTGGTATCTCAGGTGCTATTCAACATTTAGCTGGTATGAAGGAAAGTAAAGTGATTGTGGCGATCAATAAAGATGGTGAAGCACCAATTTTTAGTGTCGCAGATTATGGACTTGAAGCTGATCTTTTTGAGGCAGTTCCTCAGTTCTTAGAGGAATTGAACAAATTAAACACTATACAAAAATAATATAATCTGTAAAAAATTGAGTATGTCCAGAGAGACAATGGAATATGATGTAGTTATTGTAGGTGGGGGTCCATCAGGACTAGCCACAGCCATTAGATTAAAACAACTTAATTCAGAATTAAATATTTGTTTGTTAGAGAAAGCATCTGAAATAGGTGCTCATATATTAAGTGGGAATGTTTTTGAAACAAGAGCTTTAGATGAATTAATTCCTGGTTGGAAAGAATTAGATACACCTATCAAAACTAAAGTTACTAAAGAAAAATTTTTATTTTTAGGAAAGAATAAATCATTAAGCTGGCCAACCTGGTTACTTCCAGCAGTTCAAAAAAATCATAAAAATTATATAATTAGTCTTGCAAACTTATGTCGATGGCTTGCAGAACAAGCTGAGGCACTAGGTGTTGAAATTTTTCCAGGATTTCCGGCAAGTGAAATATTATATAACGATGACGGCTCTGTTAAAGGAGTTGCAACTCAAGATATGGGTTTAGATAAAGAAGGAAATAAAAAAGATAGTTATGAGCCTGGCATTGATCTTATTGGTAAAGTAACTGTTTTTGCAGAAGGTTGTAGAGGTCATTTGGGTAAACAATTAATTAATAAGTTTGAATTAGATAAAGGAAAAGATCCTCAACAATATGGAATTGGTTTTAAAGAAATTTGGGAAATAGATGGAAAAAATCATGAAGAGGGGATGGTCATGCATACGGCTGGTTGGCCATTAGATAAAAATACTTATGGTGGAAGTTTTATTTACCATGCTGAAAATAAACAAGTTTTTTTAGGTTATGTTATTGGATTAGATTATAAAAATCCTCACTTATCTCCTTTTGATGAATTTCAAAGATTTAAAACTCATCCAGCAATTAGAAAAATTATTGAAGGTGGAAAAAGAATTTCTTATGGGGCAAGAGCTTTAATTGAAGGTGGTTTTCAAAGTTTACCGAAAATGTTTATGCCTGGAGCATTACTAGTCGGATGTGATGCGGGTACGCTTAATATGCCTAAAATAAAAGGTTCGCATACAGCCATGAAAAGTGGAATGATAGCTGCTGAAACTATTGATGAACATTTTAAATTGAAAAAAAATTTGTCGATCTTTGAGGAAAAGTTCAAAAATAGCTGGGTTTATGAGGAACTTTATAAGGCTAGAAATGTCAAACCAAGTTTCAGTTGGGGTCTTATTTTGGGTATTATTTTTACAGGATTAGATCAAATTTTATTCAGAGGTAGAATGCCTTTTACCTTAAAACACAAACATGCTGATCACGAAACACTTAAGCCAGCAAATGAAATGCCTAAAATTGAATACCCAAAACCTGATAATATCATCACTTTTGATAAAACAAGCTCGGTATATTTAACTGGTACAAATCACGCTGATAATCAACCGGTGCATTTGAAATTGAAAGATCCAAATTTGCCAGTTAGTTATACGTTAGAAAAATTTGATGAACCTGCTCAAAGATATTGTCCAGTTGGAGTTTATGAGGTTCAAAATGAAAACAATGTCCAAAAGTTTGTGATAAATTCTCAAAATTGTATTCATTGTAAAACTTGTGATATTAAAGAGCCATCACAAAATATTACTTGGGTTACACCAGAAGGTGGTGGTGGACCTAAGTATGGCAACATGTAATTAAGACAGATCTATTGCAAATTTTTTTAAAGTTTCGATTGGTAAAATTTTAAGTGTGTTTTCGTGAGTACTCTTTAAAAATATTGGACAACCTTTACCAGCTTCTACTGCACGAGCATACCAAGTAGCACAAACACACCATCCATCACCATCTTTTAAGCCGGGAAATCCAAATTCAGGGTGTGGGGTAATTAAATCATTCCCAGCTTCTTTGCACCATTCTAAAAATTCTGTTGTAACTTTTGCACAAACTGTGTGTAAACCATGATCATTTTCATCAGTATTACAACAGCCATCTCGATACCAACCTGTTAAAGGATCTAGAGAACATTCCTCTAATTTTTCTCCAAGAACATTTTTTTGAATTTTATCCATAGAAAACGTTGAATGTTTTTTTATCAATATCTAAATTAAATGAAAAAGATCTTCTTTCACCCTCTCTTTTAAAAGGATAAGCGGTATGCATTAAATAATTTGGAAATATAATCATATCACCAACTTTAGGATTGTGATTATGTAAACTATTACTTAAAAAAGATTTTGAACCATGTATAAAATCTATAGTCCCGTTAGTTTTAAGTCTTTTTGTCCCTTTAGTAATATTTTTTGGTATCTTTAAATAGCCAACTCCTGAGATATTGCCATTATGAAAATGAACAGGGTTATATTCATTCTTATATTGCCTTACTACCCAAAAACTTTTTAAATTCATCTTTTTTACATTCTTGTTGGTACATTGCTTGATATATTTTTTCACATTTAATTTAATGAATTTTAGAATATGTTTATTTACAAATTTATTTGATAATCTTATTTCTTGTTTTACTTGACCAACAAGTTCTTTAGAATAATCACTTTTTTTTGATCTAGATTTATTATTTACAATTAAATCCACTTCTTTATTTATTTTATTTATTATTTTTTTTGGAATTTTAGTTATAGCAATCTTAGGACCAAAAGGATTAAATACTCTCATAGTGATATTAAATTTTAGTTGGATTTGGTTGGCCCTTATAAACTTTTTCAGGGTCAAATTTTTTTTCTTTTTCTGTAAATTTCATCTGTACTTCTCGTCCATTTTCAATTGGTCCAAGTGGAATAGATCTATAAAAACAAGATCGATAACCAACATGACAGCTAGCGCCATCACCAATATCAACAGTTAACCAAACAGAATCCTGGTCATCGTCAATTTTGATTTCAGTTACTTTTTGAATAAAACCGCTTGTTTTACCTTTATGCCAGATAGCTTTTCTTGATCTGCTGTAATAATGAGCCTCTTTTGTTTCGATAGTTTTTTTTAACGCTTCAACATTCATATAACCATGCATTAAAATTTCTTTTGTTTGAGAACACATTGTAATAACAGGAATTAATCCATCATTATCAAATTTAGGAGAAAGTAGATTCCCCTCTTCAATTTCCAGCACATTTTCTCTTTTTTTGAACATATTCGGTGATTATGTAGCACATATCTCGATATATTAAATATTTTAAAAATACGCATTTATAGGTATAAAACCCATCATGAAATTAGTTAAAGATATAGATAATAATCAAAATTCTAAAAAGATTTCTGATAAGGAAGCTGAAGAAGCTTTTAAAACTATTTTAGCTTGGATGGGTGAAGACCCAAGTAGAGAAGGATTATTGGAAACACCAAAAAGAGTGGTCAAAGCATTCAAAGAGTATTTTAAAGGTTATAAAGAAGATCCTATCCAAGTTTTAGATAAAACATTTGGAGATGTCGATGGGTATGATGACATGGTTATTCAAAAGAATATTTCTGTTCAAAGTCATTGTGAGCATCACATGGCACCTATTATAGGTAAAGCTCATGTGGCTTACATTCCCAATGAAAGAGTTGTTGGGTTAAGTAAATTGGCAAGAGTTGTTGAGGTTTTCTCAAAAAGATTGCAAACTCAGGAAAGATTAACTATGCAAATTGCGAATACACTAATGGGGGCATTGGATGCCAAAGGAGTAGCGGTGACAATAGACTCAACTCATCAGTGCATGACGATGAGAGGAATTAAAAAAGAACAAGCAACAACAGTTACAAATTATTATTTAGGTCAATTCAAAGAAGACCTAAGTTATCAAAATAGATATTTAAGGTTAATTAGCAATTCAAAAGATTAAAAGTGTCAGATCAATTTAAAGCATTAGTTTTAAATCAAGAAGGTGACAACTTTACAAGAGAAGTAAAATCAGTAGATAAAAGTTTTTTAAAACATGGCGATGTCACTATCAAAGTAGATTATTCAGACCTTAATTTTAAAGACGGAATGATTTTAAAAAATGGTGGAAGATTAGTTAAGGAATTTCCTCACATACCTGGAATTGATTTTTCAGGAACTGTTGTTGACAGTGAAAATTCAAAGTTTAAGTCAGGTGATCAAGTAATTTTAACTGGGTTTAGAGTTGGAGAAATCTTCTATGGTGGTTACTCGCAAATGGCAAAAGTCAATGGTGATTTTTTAGTTAAGAAACCGGATGATCTAACAAGTAAGCAAGCAATGATTTTAGGAACTGCAGGCTTTACTTCTTTAATGGCTGCATTTGCAATTAAAGCAAGAGAAGAAATATTACTTGGTGCAAAAGTAAATGATGTTTTAGTTACTGGAGCATCAGGAGGAGTAGGAAGTATTGCGGTAATGATACTGAATAAAATGGGATACAATGTAACAGCTGTTTCAGGCAAAGACTCAAAAGCAAATTATCTAAAATCGTTAGGTGCTAAAAATGTTATTAATCGTAGTGAATATGATAAAGATCCTAAGCTTATAGATAAGGGTTTATGGGATGGAGTAGTTGATACTGTCGGGGGAAAAATTTTAGCAAATGCGATTGTTCAAACAAATTCAAATGGGATTATAGCAGTCTGTGGTAATGCTAGTACTAATGAGCTTAATACTAATGTTATTCCATTTATGTTACGGGGAATAAAACTTTGGGGAATGGACTCTGCTAATTGCAGCATCAAAAGAAGAGAATTTATTTGGGGTGAAGCAGCAAAACTAATTGACTTTAATTTAATAGAAAAATCAGTTCAAACAGTTAGCTTAGAGGAGTTAATTGAAACTTATCCTAAAATATTAAAGGGTGAAATTTCTGGGAGAGTTTTGGTTGATTTAAATAAATAATGGATTGGGACAAACTTAAGATTTTTCATGCAGTAGCGGAGGCAGGAAGTTTTACTAATGCCACTGTTAATTTAAACCTTAGTCAATCTGCAATAAGTAGACAAATTCAATCTTTAGAACAGGATCTAAAAGTTCAATTATTTGAAAGACATGCAAGAGGTCTCACACTTACAGAAAATGGAGAATATGTGTTTAAGACTGCTCATGAAGTCATTAGCAAATTAAAAGAAGTTGAAACCTCTTTAGGAGATCAAAAAAATAAACCTACTGGCAAATTAACAATTACAACAGTTAGAAGTTTCGGTACACATTGGTTAACACCACGAATTGAAGAATTTATGCGTCTAAACCCTGAGGTAGAAATAGAGCTTATTTTTGAGGACAAAGAGTTAGATTTGAGTACCAGACAAGCTGATATTGGTATTTTTATGAGAAGACCAAAACAACTAAATTATATTCAAAAAAAATTGATTGATCTCAAGTACTTCATATATGGTTCAAATAAGTACTTAGAGAAACATGGTATGCCTAAGACCCTGGGTGATTTAAATAAACATAAATTTATATCTTTTGGAAAAGGGGCACCATCACCAGTTTATAATCCAGATTGGGCGCTAAAATTAGGAATGCATGATGGTAAAAAACGAAAGCCGATTATGAAGGTAAATAGCGTAATGGGACTGCTTTTAGCAGTAGAAGCTGGTGTTGGTTTAGCAGCATTACCAGAATATCTTGTCAGTAATTCAAGAAATATAATTAAAGTTCTTCCAAAATCAGAGGGACCAATTACTGAAGCACACTTTGTATATCCTCAATCATTAAAAAACACAGCTAGAGTAACAGCTTTTAGGAATTTCTTATTTAGTAAAATAGGCGATTGGAAGTCCCAATAGACTGCGACACTATTGCGATTGATAATCATTCTCAATGAGAATAGTTCTCATTCTCATTAAATCATGCGGAAGAACTAAGAATAACGGAGAATAAATGAGGAAGATATCAATTATAACGTTAATCTTTTCAGTAATTGCATCATCATTAGCAATTGCTAACGAGGTTAATGTTTTCAATGCAAGACATTATAAAGCAGACTCTGAGCTTTATTCTAAGTTTACAAATATGACTGGGATTAAAGTTAATTTGATAAACGGAAAATCAGGTGCTTTAGAAAAAAGAATCATAAGTGAAGGTGCAGACTCATCTGCTGACTTATACATCACTGCAGATGCAGGTAGATGTGGTGCAATGGATGCAAAAGGTGCACTTCAAGGTGGTTTAACATCTGCAGCAATTAAAGATGCTGTTCCAAAAAGCTTTAGAACAAACAAGTGGGTTGGAATCGCAAAAAGAGCAAGAATAATTTATTACTCACCAGAAAGAGTAACTGGTGCTGAATTATCGGGAATGACTTATGAAGGTTTAGCTGATCCAAAATGGAAAGGTAGATTAGTAATAAGAAAATCTAGCAACATTTATAATAAATCTCTTGTAGCGTCTTTAATTAAGAATAATGGAAAAGCTGCAACAGCAGCATGGGCTGAGGGAGTTGTTGCCAACATGGCAAGAACACCAACAGGTAATGACAGAGCACAAATAATGGCAGTCGCAGCAGGTGAAGCTGACATCGCTGTTGCTAATACTTACTACTTAGCTCTCATGTTATCAGGTAAAAAAGGTGCAGAGCAACAAGAAGCTGCGAAAAAAGTTAAAGCTTTCTTTCCTAATCAAAATGATAGAGGAACGCACATGAATGTTAGTTGTGCTGCTTTAGTAAAAGGTGCACCTAACAAAGCTAACGCTGTTAAACTTGTAGAGTTTTTATTAACTCCAGAGTCTCAAGAGCATTTTACAAACAATACTTTTGAGTTCCCAATGATTGATGGTGTTTCACCAAGTCCATTAGTAGTCAATAATTTAGGATTAGATTTCAAACAAGATATGAAAACTAAATTAGCTTCTTATGGAAAAAATCAAGCTGCTGCAGTTGAAGTAATGACAGCTGCTGGATGGAAATAGCAAATGGAAGAAAAAAAGAAATTTATTTCTGAAGTTGATTTAAATAAGTCTTCCAAAGCATGTTCCCCATGCAGTTTGGAGTGTGAAAAAATCAACAAAAGAGTAAATAACAGAAAGCTTTCAGAAATTAAAACTGAGGAGGTTCCGCATATCCTAAAAGTATTTGATTTTTGATTTTTCTGGGTGTTCAAGCGCCTTAGTTAAGTTGTCTCCTTACTAAGGCCTTGAACATAATACTTTCATGTTTATAAGGCGGATTATAAATTATGAGAATAAATTTTTGGTATATTTCTTCTTTTGTAATTTCATTATTTGTAATTATTCCAATTATAACTGTCTTTTCGAGTTTTTTTGATAATACTTCTAATTACTTTCAAGTATTAAAAGATACTTTTTTAATGGAGTATATTTTTAATTCCTTAATCTTATTGGTGAGTGTTTTAATTTTAACTTTTTTTATAGGGACAGGATCAGCTTACTTAGTTTCATTTTTTAATTTTCCGTTTAGTAATTTTTTTAAATGGGCACTAATTCTATCTTTTGCTGTACCCCCTTATATCTATGCGTATTCTTTAACAGCTTTTTTTGAAAATTATGGAACCGCCTATACTATTTTAAAAAATTTATTTGGTGAGGGTAATTACAACCAAATCATTCCTAAATTTGATGGTTTATTGGGTGTGGTATTATCAATTTCTTTTTCACTTTATGCCTATGTCTATATTCTAGCTAGAGCGTCATTTTTATATCAGTCACAAAACATAATTGATTTGGGAAAGAACCTAGGGTTTACAAAGTTTAAGGCCTTTTATTCAATTATTCTCCCAGCAGCACGGCCTGCTATAGTTGCTGGTTTATCGCTAGTGGCTATGGAAACACTAGCTGAATTTGGTGCAGTAGATTTCTTTTCAATAAATACATTAACAACGGGTATTTATAATTCATGGATTGCCTTTGACGATTTAGCATTTGCAAATCAATTATCTTTCTTTTTATTGTTATTTATTTTTGCACTTTTTATCTTAGAAAATTTATCGAGAAAAAATGCCAAATATCACTTCAATACCAAGGCAGGATTTAAACAAAAACAAAAAATACAACTTTCAGGTAAAAAAGCTTTTTTAGCTTTTTCTTTTTGTTTTTTAGTATTCTTTTTAAGCTTTTTATTTCCACTTAGTCAGATGATGTATTGGACAATTAAATTTCCAGAAAATTTGTTTGATTTAAAAATCTTAGATTTATTAATGAATACTCTTTACTTAGTAATTTTATCAAGTCTGCTATTGATAATATTTGGTTTAATTTCTAATTATGGAAACAGAGTAAATAAAAATAAAACTTTAAATATTTTATCCACATTATCTATCTCAGGTTATGCAATTCCTGGAGTAATTTTAGCTGTCGCATTTATAACCTTTATTGCATGGTTTGATGATAGTGTGATTAAGAACTTGGGTTTTGTTTCTATTAAAAAAGTTTTTATAGGATCAATTCTTGGATTAGTGCTTGTATATTTCATTAGATTTTATTCACTTGCATACAACGGAATTAAATCAGGCTATGAGAAAATTAATATTTCAGTTGATGAAAGCTCATATTTACTTGGTTACTCAAAAAGAAAAACGTTTATGAATATCCATATTCCTTTTTTGAGAAATTCTTTGTTGTTTGTTGGAATATTAGTCTCTTTAGAAATAATAAGAGAACTACCAATTACTCTTATTTTAAGACCTTTTAATTTTGAAACTTTTGCAACAACAGCTTATATCTCTGCATCAGAAGATTTACTTGAGGCTGCTGCGGTACCCTCATTATTTTTGATTTTGATTGCAACTTTCTTCATAATTGTTACATCTAAATATATTTTAAGAGATAATAATGACTAAAAATTTTTTTGAAGTTAACAACGTTGATTTTAGTGTAGGTAACAAAACTAAAGTTAAAAACGTTTCTTTTGCAATTGAAAATCAAGGTGACGTAATATGTCTTTTAGGTCCCTCAGGAATAGGGAAAACTACAATCTTAAGAACGATTGCGGGGCTTGAAAAATTAAAAAAGGGATCAATCATATTAAATGGAAAAACTTTATCTTCTGAAAATATTAACTTAGAGCCAGAAGAGAGAAATGTTTCACTTGCTTTTCAAGATAACAGCCTATTCCCACATTACACTATTGAAAAAAATATTTCGCTTGGTTCTCAAAGAAATAAGGAGAAAAAAGAGAAAAAAATTAGTTTAAAAGAAATTGTAGATTTATTAGATATATTTCACATCCTTAATAAATACCCGCATGAAATAAGTGCTGGTGAAGCACAAAGAGCCTCATTAGCAAGATCACTGATAATGCAACCGGACTTGTTGTTACTTGATGAGCCATTATCAAATGTAGATCAAAGTTTTAAAGAAGAAATCCAAGTAAGATTAAAAAAAATTTTAAATAAATTAAAGATCACAACAATCATTGTTACACATGACTCTTATGAGGCATTTTATTTAGGATCTAAATGTGGAATAATATTAAATCAAGAACTGAAACAATTTGATGATCCTTATAAGGTTTATCATTTGCCAAATTCTATTGAAGTAGTAAATTTTTTAAATAGAGGAATTTTAGTTCCAGCAAAGGTGACTGGAAAAAACACTTTAGAAAACTGGGATTTAGGTACTATTGAAGGAAATTTTATAAAAGAGTATCCAGAAGGTGCCAATGTGCAACTATTACTTCAGCCAGAAGATTTAGAGCATGATGATACAAGTAATTTAAAACTTGAGGTAGTTGATCGAAAATTTAGAGGCACTAATTTTATTTATACTCTTAGAGCTCCAAGTAATACTTTAATTCCAGTATTTGTTCACTCACACCATATACATCAACATGAAGTGGATGAAAAATTTGGTATCAAAAGACCAATTCATATTGATCATATAGTTTGCTTCTAATAAAAACCTTTTAGAAAATGAAAAGTAACTTTAAAGTTTTTTTAAAGGGAATTATTGACGTAAGCCCACTTATGATACCAGTGGTCCCATTTGGTTTGATATTTGGCGTATTAGCTATTGATATTGGATTTACTCCAATTGAAACAATGGCAATGTCTTTAATAATTTTTGGTGGCGCTTCGCAAATTGTATTATTGCAATTATTTTCAGGAGGAGCTTCATCTTTAGTAATAATAAGTTCAGTTGGGGCTGTTAATTCAAGACATTTACTTTATGGTGCAGTCGTATCCGAGCATCTATCGGATTTAAAATTAATTTGGAAAATTATTATTTCATACTTTTTAATCGATCAAGCATTTGCAATTTCAAATGAATATTTAAAAAAGAATAAAGATAATAATAGATATTTTCATTTAGTAGGTGGGGGAGCTACTTGTTGGGTAATATGGCAATCAACAACATTTTTAGGAATTATACTTGGAGCAGCAATCCCAGAAAAACTTGGCCTAAGTTTTGCAGTTCCTTTAACCTTTTTAGCTTTATTAGTTAATGACTTTAGAAAATTTATAAATGTGATTGTAATAATTGTTTCAGGATTAGTTGCTACATTTGGGTATAATTACATTCCTTTTAAAGCATACGTCATAGTTGCTGCTTTAGCAGGGTTATTTACTGCAATGATTTTAACAACGAAAAATAAAAAAGTATGAGCAACTGGGCATTAATTTTATATTGTGGATTGATTACGTATCTAACAAGATTTTCCATGATAGCTTTAATTAAAAAGGAAATGTTTAATGATAGAATTAGAGAAATATTGTCATTTGTGCCATCTGCAATATTTCCTGCAATAATTTTTCCAGCAATTTTTATTAATGACAAAGGCTTGTTCGAAATAGATGATAATCCAAAGATATTAGCTGCAATAATTGCAATGGTTATTGGTATTTTCTCTAGAAGTATAATTGCGACAATATTTTCAGGATTAGCTTCTTATTGGTTTTTAATATTTGTTGTATAAGCAATTATGAAAAAAATCATAACTTTATGTTTTCTTTTAATTGCATTCAATGTCAATGCCATGGAAAAAGAAACAACTTTTAAAAAAGAATTATTTGATCAAGCACAATCTGAAGGTAAGGTTGTGGTAGTGAGCTCATGGATTAAGTATTGCATGTCATGTGCTAGTCAAATGAAAGTTTTGCAAAAAGCAAAAAATGATTTTAAAAATATTGAATATTTTTCATTCGATGTCACGAATAAAGAAATTGCTAATTTCTTTAATGTACAATATCAAACCACACTTTTAATTTTTAAAGATAATAAAGAAGTTTATCGAAGTCTTGGTGAAACTAGTAAAGCACTAATTTATAAAGCTTTAGAGTCCTCAATTTAATCTAAACACCTAGATTAATATTTTTAGAGACGTTGTAATCAATCTGAGCGGGTTTTTTTAAATCAAGATTGTTCATGATTTCAATATATTCATCAACACTACTTACTTGTAATCTTGGATTTTGTTTTTTTTCTTTTCCAATCGTGCTTACTTTTTCACCTTTATAATCATGAGCAGGGTATAGAAGAGTTTCCTCAGGTAATTTTAAAAGTTTATTAAAAATTGAATTATAAGCATCTTTTGAACTACCATTTTGAAAGTCTGTTCGACCAGTCCCGTTAATTAGAAGTGTGTCACCTGAAAAAAGATAATTATCCATTAAAAAGCTATAACTATCTGAAGTATGCCCAGGAGTATACATCGCTCTAATTTTAAGATTGTCTAGATTAATATATTCATCATCTTTAACTTTAATTTCAACGGCATCTGCAGGAGTGTGAGCACCCATAATAGTAGAGCATTTAGTAATATCTTTGAGCTTAGATGCTCCTGTTACATGATCAGCGTGAATATGAGTATCAATTACTTTTACTAATTTTAAATCTAATTTTTTAAGTAAATTTATATATTCATTAACATTTTCTATTACAGGATCTATAAGCAATGCTTCTCTTCCTTCTCCGGATGAAATTAAATAAGTATATGTCGAAGATTTTGCATCGAATAATTGTTTGAAAATCATTTTAGTACAATAACATAATAGTACAAATTGACCCATTGTTAAAACATTTTAAAATATTATTTTTAAAACATGAAATTAATTAAAATTTTATTAATAACTTTATTTTTCAATACATTTGCCTACGCAGATAAAAACATGAAAATTGGCACAAAAGGTAAAGAAAGCGAAGTTTCAAGAACAATTAAAGTTGTAATGTATGACAACTATTATGAACCAAGTTCATTTCAAATTAAATCAGGCGAAACAATAAAATTTGAAGTTGAAAATGCAGGTATGCTTGTTCATGAATTTAATATTGCAAATAAAATGATGCACATGAAACATCAACCAGAAATGATGAAAATGGTTGAAAATGAAATTCTTTTAGTTGATTCCATTGATAAAGAAAAAATGAAAAAAATGGCAAAAATGGATAAAGCTATGGCCCATTCACATAGCAATAGTGTTTTACTTGAACCAAAACAAAAGGGTGAAATCATTTGGAAATTTGATAATGCAGTTAACATTGAAGTAGCTTGCAATGTTCCTGGCCATTATCAAGTTGGAATGATTGCTAAAGTTGATATAAATTAACTTAATGGACACAACTGCGAAGGCTAATTTTCATTGGTCATGCAAACATACTTGGAAAAGAAGTGCTAAAAACACCGCTTGGTGTTTATTGGGTTGTGCAATCGGTGATTTAGGTACAATTTTATTTTTTCAGCTAACAAAAATTCCATTTCCTGTTTTAGGAATTATGATTTTAGCAATCATTAATGGTTTGATTACAAGTATCATTTTGGAAACAATTATATTAATGAGACAAAGTTTTGATTTTTCTAAAGCTTTTAAAACTGCAATTGGAATGAGTTTTATATCAATGATAAGTATGGAAGTTGCTATGAATTTAACTGATTATTTTTTAACTGGTGGTGCAATATTAACATGGTGGGTTGTGCCAATTATGCTCTTAGCTGGTTTTTTAACTCCTTGGCCTTATAATTATTGGCGATTAAAAAAATTTAATATTGCGTGTCATTAAAGAATTGGGACAATAAAACTTGGCTTTCTTCAAATAGTTATATTAAATTTTTTAACAAATTTTTAATTAAAGAAACAAAAATCAATAAGAATTCAGTAATTTTAGATATTGGTTGTGGCAGAGGTAAGATATTAGGAAACTTAACATCTAAGCTTAGATTAATTAATAAGCCAATAGGTATTGATATTGAGCAACATAAAGATAGAGATAAAAGAATTATTTTTAATAAATCAGATGCAATAAGTTACTTAAAAAAGAATAGAAAAAAATTTGATTTAATTTTACTTAAACAAACAATTCATTTTTTACCACTTAAAGATATAAAAAAACTACTTTTACTAAGTATGGATTGTCTTAATTCTGGTGGTCGAATAGCAATATTTACGTTAGCCACATCTAACAATGAAATTCCAACTTTTGCAAAAATGAAAAAAAAATTGAGTAAATCGCTTAAAAGAGATCAAAAAATACTGAGATTTATAAATGGTTTATATCCTGGAAGTATTTCGAAAACGTTTTCTTTCAAAGTAAAGATATCGAGAGAGAAATATGTGGAAATGATTAAAAATCGATACATTTCAACTTTATTGAATTTAAGTAATACAGAAATTTTAAAAGGAATTAGCGAAATCAGCAGTAAATATAACAAAAGAATAAATTTTAAAGATAAATTAACCTGCCTATTTTTAAAATAGTTAAATTAATTTACTTAAGGGTTTGCCCTTTTGCTCTCCAGCCAAAAGAGCTCCCTTAAGTCGCCTTGATGGCATTTAAGTCCGAATGGACTTTAAGTTTTTTGTTTTCGTTTTTATGAAATATGAAGCTACCCAGCTAAGTGTCAGGTGGCATTTGATTCATTAAAACTACCTCCTTAATTAGAAGTTAAATTTCAGCAAGGTTGTATTCAAGAAATATATTTAATTAATTTGTAAATAAATATCTTGAATACAACCTAACTATTTATTATTCTTCCCACATCTTAAAAAAACTTCACTTAAAAATAGAAAATTAAAAATTGCATTGAGTTTTAATATCTATATTGTTTCATTATGAAATATGTAAAAGGATTAATTAACTTACTTGTAAGCTTAATTGTCTCTACTATAATTATTTACGCTATAAATATTGCAGCAGGTTTTGCTGGAGCTGATTACACATTTAGTCATGGGGAAACATTTGTAATTTGGATATTAATGGCAATATTAGTAAACAATTGCTTTAACAAATAATCTATATATTGAATTTTCTTTTCAAGTGTTTGAGTTTTCCCTCAGTGCTATCATAATCTATATAGCAACCTTGTAAAAATCGATTACCTTCATTAGCATTATATTCGGTTCTACCATGAAGAAGTCTGTAGTTGTCCATCATTAATAGATCACCAGGTTTTAATTTAAATTCAATTCTAAATTTTTCTGAATTGTACATTTCTGAAATTTTGTTTCTAGCTGCGTAATATAATTCTAATTTTTCCTTATCCATTAAGGGCACAAAATCTAATCGAGGACTAAATCTTACTTGTTTAAGTCTTTTGTTTTCATCAAGTTGGATCATTTCTGCCCAGTCCTCTAAAACAACATTATCATCAACAAATTGAAATCTGACTTTTATTTCAGTTAAAATTTTGAAAAAACTTGGATGTTCTTTTTTTAACTTTTCCGTTACGGCAAGCCCATCAACTAATGTTGATAAACCACCACTAACTTCATTTTCGATGCAATGCAGCAATTGTATACAAGGCACTGGTTTTCTATAAGGATTGTCAGTATGTGGTGCTAAATGTAATGAAGTATATGCAAGATCATTTGGATTTGGTTTTGATTTGACATTAAAAAATTCACCAAAGTTAGTTCGTCTAATACTTCCGATTGAATTAGCAAAATTAACAATGAAGTTATCTTGGGTAGGAACATTTTCAAATATGACAAATCCATATTTGTAAAAGTTTAATAAAGACTCATACATTATTTTTTCATCAAAAAAGTTTTTATTAAACTTAAAAATATTGTTATTTTTAAAATCTGATTTCCATGAAATTTTATTGATAAAGTATAATTCATTATCTTTCTCAAACTCTTTAAGAATATTTTCGATAACTAGTTTTGCGTATGCTCCATCTTTAAAACTTACCTTAAGAATTTTATCTGAAATACTTACTTTTGAAATTTCTGAGCTATTTTTAAGCATTGTTGGATCAAACAATCTTTGTTGAGTTTTTTGGTCTAAAAAGTTCTCGCTATTCACCCGTTCTCTTAGCCAGAAAGGGTGGATTTCTTTTTTTGCACCCTGTTTTTCAAAAAAAACTTTGTTATCGGATAATTCTATTTTCATACAATAATTGAAGGATTATTTAAAATTTTACTTTAATCAATATAAATTAAATAGTATTAGTCCCTTGTGTCTAAATTAAATTCATCAGATTTTAAAAGGTATTCTAAGTTTGTTGATAGCTTAGCTAGAAATCTTACTAGGTTTTATTACTCTAAACTGAATAGAACCTTTAAGGTTTCGAACAAATTAAGAGGTAAGGGATTCGACCCTGTAACAACCTCAGATAAAGCTTTTGAAAAATTTATCAGGAAAGAGATAGGAAAAAGGTTTCCTAATCACCAAGTCATAGGTGAGGAGTTTGGCAAAAAAAAAACCAAAAGTGATTTTACCTGGGTAATTGATCCAATTGATGGAACCAGGTCTTATGTAATTGGTAATCCCACTTGGAGTAACTTAATCTCTTTAAATTATAAAGGTGACCCAGTTATTGGACTGGCAAACTATCCCGTTCTTAAAAAATATTATTATAACGCGTCAGATAAAGTTGCATATGTTGTGGATCAAAGAAAAAAAAGAAAAATAAAAGTTAATAAAAAGATCTTATTTAAAAATATAAAGATGTCTGCTGCTTTTCATGGCATGTTATCTTTAAATAAACAAAAAAAAATACCTAAAATTTTAAAACTAATGCAATTTCCTTGTGCAGATGCTCTTAGTTACTCACATCTTGCAGAAGGTAAAGTTGATGTGGTTATTCAATGTGGAAATAAAATTTGGGATATTCACCCTTTAATACCAATTATAAAAGCAGCTGGTGGAGTTGTTAGTACTTGGAAAAATACTGATGCTGTTAAAGGTGGAAATATTGTTGCTTCAGTTAATAACAATATTCATAATAAAATCTTAAAAATGCTTAGACCAATAACTAAGTAGTTTTACCAAGAGTATTCAAAAGAATTACACCGACAACAATTAGAGCTATCCCAATAACACCATAGAGATTTGGTATTTGATTATATTTAAATACGCCAAATAAAGTTACTGCAGTAATTGTAAGTCCTCCATATGTAGCATACGTGAAACCTACAGGAATAATATTCATTGCTTTAGATAAACAAAAAATACAAGCAACTATTGATATTGTACAAAAAATTGTTGGGCCAATATTGGTAAATCCATTAGTTGATTTTAAAAAACCATTCGAAGTAATGCCTAATATAATTGCCAATAGAAGAAATATATATCCAGATAAATTAGTCATAAAATTAATTTGTTTTACCAAGAAGATTAACTATTAACACTCCTGAAATGATCAAAGTTAAACCTACAATAGTGTAAATGTCTGGCATTTGATTAAATTTATATACTCCAACAATTGTTGTGGCGATAATACATAGACCTGCAAATGAAGCGTAAGTAATACCCACAGGAATAGTTTTCATAACAATTGATAAAGTAAACATACAAGCAACTATTGTTATTGCTGTTAATAAGCTTGGTAATAATAATGTAAAACCATTAGCTCCTTTAGCAAAACCATTTGCTGCAGTCCCTAAAATTACTGCAAGTATAAGAACTATGTAGGCAATTATATTACTCACAATTTAAAGAATATTATTATTCGATAACTTTATCTACAATTTTTTGCACTATGGGAGCAACTAATGATATTGCAACCAAAGCTACAGGCAAACTTATAGACCAAGCTTTAAAGAATCGTTTGTAGTACATTTCATCAAAACCTGTATTTATGTAAGTAATTATTAGAGTCATTATTAAACTCATACTAAAACTCATAAGACAGATAAATAATATTTTAGTGTATTTTTTTGGTATCATAGAAAAATTATAAATCAAAAATTAAGAAATAAAAATATATTACCCATAAAAAACAAGCTGTCATCGTTACAAAAATTATGGTTACTCCAGTAGCAGTCTCATTTTTATATTTTTTATTAACCTCTTTTCGCCATTTTTTTGGATAAAGAGGAATAGTAAACGCGTAGATGATTAAAAAAATATCAAGGGCGGTTAAAACTATACAAAGAAAAAGTAATTGACCCACCTATTTTGGCATTGGAGTAGCGCCAGTCTCTAAACTTATAATTTTTCCATCTTTGTATTTATAAACTGCCATTACTGCCTCAATATTCCCGTCATTAAACGTAACTATTGAATGATGAACTCCAACTTCATCATTTTCATAGACTACTCTTGCTTTATCTTGGTTTATATCACCACTCATTGCCCATTTTATAACATCAGCTTTACCTATGGTATTTCCTGACTTATGCATTGTGAATTTAAAGTCATCATGCAAAAGTTCATTCATAGTTGACTCATCTTTATTATTAATTGCATTTGTATATTTCTCTAACATCGACATTTTAAACTCCTTTAATTATTATTCCATTACTGACTGAATTGTCTAAACGGATTTTTTTAATTGGTTTATACTCTTCTGAACTATACCACTCTAAAGCCTTTTCGTAACTTGGAAATTTTATAATAATTGTTCTAGGATATGTCCAAACACCTTCAATTACTTTAGTTTCACCACCTCTGACAATATATTCACCTCCAAACTTTTTAGCTAATGGTGTTACCTTATCAACATATTCTTTGTATTCCTCAGGTTTTTTTATTTCTATGTTAAAAATAACAAAACCTGGCATTAAAAATCATTTACTCCACATTCCATTAAATTTTTCAACATTATTTAGTCTCCTTCACTAAATATTGGTCTAATCTCGTCCTTTATAGTTCCTTCTATGGCGACTTCTTTTAATTGATCTAAAAGTTTTATATATTCAGGATCTGCCGACATGTTAGCGTCAGCTTCATTATCACCTTCAAACATAGTTCCAATTAAAGTTTCTCTTATTGTTCTTGGATCCCCACCCATTTGAAAAGAAAAATAGACATTATGGTTAGGATAATGTTTTTTTCTAACTGCCGCTAAGCCTTTTCCTATTTCCATTGCTTTTCCTAGGCCATCATCTTTTACTCTCATTGTTCTAGTATAAATTACCTTCATTGTTTTTCCTCACTTGGTAAAAATTTAGGCGTTTTTATTTAGCATTAAAATCTATAACATCATCAGTACACTCAACAAATTTATGAGGTTCATAGAAATCGTTCATAGATTCTAATTGTTTATTAATTGCATCTGGATCAGTACCTTTCCACCAACAATACATTGTTAAATTGTCACCAGGTGTATTCCAGCTCATTTGACACTTTGCATTATCACTTGTCATTGCCTTCGTCATATCTTCCATAGACATTGAACCAGTAACTTCTATCATTTTAGCTTTTGCTTCTTTTGATTTAAATGTGTGTGTGACTATATAGTTTTTCATTTTTTTCCTTTCTATTTAACTTTTAAAAAGAGCAAGAGCTTCATTTAAAATTTTTTCAGATTTAGCATGATCACCAGCTTTATGAGCATCCATACCTTGATCTTTAAGTTCTTGAGCTTTTTTAATCTTATCTTCAATATTTTTAGCTAACATTGGACATGAACCTGCGTATGCTGAGCTAACAAATAAGACCAAACAAAGTGTTAATATTATTTTTTGCATTTTTTCTCCTTTATAAATCAACTTTAGATAATTCAAATAACTGAGCACTTTCTACACATTCTGCGTAAATAGCCTTTGCAGTAGGATTATTTCCAGTTACAAATTCCTTCATTCCAGCTTCATTATGAACATTTACTTTAAATAACATTCCACTTTTATCTGGAATCATAGCGCCAACAGTTTTTTCCGGATAGGCAACACTTTTTCTAACACTCATCCCTTCATCTGATTGCATCCAACCCATGAAAGTTTCTAATTTACCCTCTTTAAGCTTAAGATGTACTAACATTTCTTTTTCCATTTTTTTCTCCTTACTTATTATCTAATATAAAGTTTGAACTACTTTTTTAACTCTTTCAGCTCCATTAGGAACTAAAGCTTCAACAAACGTATGACATTTTTCAGTTTTAGCTTTGTCGTATTTTGAGCCATAATGCTTATCAACTGCTTTATTAACTCCTTCATCCCATTCTTTTTCAGGGATACCAATTTCAAGAGCGTAGGCTTTTAGGACTTTTACTGTTGAAATGGATTTTTCTTTCATCCCATATTCAAATTTTTCACCAGATGGTAAAAAGTAATTTGCCATATAAATCCCAATACAATCCCAGGCTTTAGATTTATCATCCTTACTCATACCCGCATGAGCAGAAGTAAAGATTAAAAAAGATAATATTACTGCTATATATTTTTTCATGACCCCTCGATGTTAATTAATATTATTCTAAAAATGTAACTGTTTTGTTACATGGCTGATATGCGATATTATAACCAGCTAGGTATTGGAAGGTTTTTTTCCTTTAAAAAAGATTTATTAAACATCTTTGAGTTGTATTTATCGGACTTATCACAAAGAATAGTTACAATAGTTTTTCCTGGGCCAAGTTCTTTTCCAAGTCTAATTGCACCTGCAATATTTACTCCACAGCTGGTTCCTAAACTTAAACCCTCATTTTGAATTAAATCATAAAGTATCGGTAAGGACTCCTCATCACTAATTGAATAAGCTCCATCAATTTTTGCTTCAGCAAAATTTTTAGTTACTCGACTTGAACCAATTCCCTCAGTAATTGATCCTCCTTCAGCTTTTAATTCACCATTCGTAATAAAATTATAAAGAGCAGAACCTGTCGGATCAGATAAATAAATTTTGATATCTTTATTTTTTTCTTTTAAAAATTTACTTACACCACCTATAGTTCCACCTGTTCCAGAAGCACAAACAAAACCATCAACCTTACCATCAGTTTGTTCCCAGATTTCTGGTCCTGTGGTTTCATAGTGACCTTTTGCATTGGCAGTGTTATCAAATTGATTTGCCCAAACTACACCATTGTTATTTGTACTTTTTAATTCTTCGGCAAGACGCCCTGCAACTTTTACATAATTGCCATCATCTTTATATGGCTTGGGTGGCACCAACCTAAGATCTGCACCAATGTTTTTTAAAGTATCTTTTTTTTCTTGTGTTTGATTATCATTCATCACAATAATTGTTTTATAACCTAAAGAATTTCCTAAAAGACATAAACCAATTCCAGTATTACCAGCAGTGCCTTCAACTACAATTCCACCCTCTGAAATTAATTTCTTTTCTTGAGCATCTTTAATTAAAGCAAGAGCAGCTCTATCTTTAACCGATCCACCGGGATTAAGATATTCTGCTTTACCAAATATATGACATCCTGTGATTTCAGAAGCTACTTTTAATTTAATTAAAGGAGTATTTCCAATTGACTCAAGAAAGTTATTTTTAATTTGTGTCATTATCTTTATCTTTATCAGTAACCGCATAAGGTTGAAATCCTTTTGTGGCATCTCCAACTCTTTTCGCTGGAATTCCAACCATGATGGATTTCTCAGAAACATTTTTAGTAACCACTGCATTAGCACCTATTAAAGAATTTTTTCCAATTACAACTGGTCCTAAAATTTGAGCACCAGATCCAACAACTACATTGTCTTCTAATGTCGGATGTCTTTTAACATTTCTTTGATCATTTGCATTAATACTTGGAGCAATCCCACCAAGGGTAACGTTGTGATAGATCGTGACGTTATCTCCTATCTCGGAGGTTTCACCAATTACAACACCCATTCCATGATCAATAAATAAATTTTTTCCTATTTTTGCTTTTGGATGAATCTCTATACCAGTTAAGAATCTTGAAAATTGAGAAATGATTCTTGCAACTAAATCAAATTTAGCGATTGCAAAAAAATTTGCAATTTTATGAAAAAAAATAGCTTTTACCCCGGGGTAGGTAAGAATCAAACTTAACTTTGATTTTGCCGCAGGGTCTCTGTCTATTATAGATTGTAAAAAATCATTCATTATTATTTGCCAACTTGATTTAAAAAATTAATGCTTATATAGTTATTTTGTTAAGTATTTAAAGGAGAAATTATGTACAAAAACACAAACTGCTTTCATTTAGCAATACCATGCGGTGATTTAGAGACAGCAAAAAAATTTTACAGCGAAACATTAGGCTGCAGATTAGACAATTCTGCTCAAGAGTGGGCTGATGTTGATTTTTGGGGAAATGAATTAACACTTCATGCAAGTGAACATAAATTAGATAATGAAAGACACGATGTCGATATGGGTAATGTTTCAGTACCTCACTTTGGTGTTCATTTATCTAGAAAAGATTTTGATACTTTAAAACAAAGATTAAAAGACAAAGGTGCAAAATACTATGATGAGCCTTACTTAAGATTTAAAGGTACAAAGTATGAGCAAGAAACCTTCTTTGTTAAAGACCCCAACGAAAATATTTTAGAAATTAAAACATTAACAGCAAATTCTGAATAATATTAATTAAATTATTTTCAGGTGTGTTTTAATGAGCGATAGAAGAAATCTATTAAAAATTATTGGTGTATCCTGTTTATCATGGATTTTATATCCATATAAATTTGTACTTTCAGAAACTAAAAAAATAATTAATCAGAACCTTACCAGTAAACAAAAAGAAATTATGTTTAATGAAGGTACCGAAAGACCATTTACAAGTGAATTGCTCCAAGAAAAAAGAAAAGGCTTTTATCATTGTGCAAATTGTGGAAACAAATTATTTTCATCTGAAGCTAAATTTGATAGTGGTACTGGCTGGCCATCATTCAGTGAAGCTTTACCAGGGGCTTTTAAAACAAAAGTAGATTATTCATTTGGTATGAAAAGGATTGAATATCATTGTGCTAAGTGTGGTGTCCATCATGGACACGTTTTTGATGATGGTCCAAGCTCTACCGGTAAAAGATTTTGTAATAATGGCCTGTGTTTATTGTTTATCCCTGAAACTTGATAATTATTTTTATTTTCTAAAGATTTAAAGTAAGTTCAAAAAATTCAAATATATAATTTATGGAATTTGCTTTATTAGGTTTTTTAACAGGATTAAGTTTAATATTAGCAATCGGTGCACAAAATGTTTTTGTCATAGAACAAGGTTTAAAAAAACAACATGTTTTTTTAGTTTGTTTAATTTGTGCTATATCTGATTTTATTTTAATATTTTTAGGTATATTTCTTTTTCATTATTTTACGGAACATTTTACCCCAACAATTGAATTAATACTTAATATTTTATTACTTATTTTTTTAATTCACTTTATTTATTCAAAAATAAAATTTTTTAATACTCAAGTAACAATAAACCAAAATTCTCATTTTTATGAAAAAAAAAATGTAATACTCAAAACACTAGGTTTTACTTTTTTAAATCCACATGTTTATTCTGATACTGTATTTTTTTTAGGTAATTTTTCTAAAAATCTTTTAATTATAGAGAAATATTTTTTTGGAATTGGGGCTGCTGCAGCATCTTTTTTATTTTTTTTTTCAATTGGATATTTATCTCAATATTTCTCTAATTATTTGAATGATAGAAATATATGGAAATATATAAATATTTTCATTATTTTGTTTATGTTTTTAATAACAATTTACATTTTAAGAGATATATTTAAATTTTTATAAAATTATGAAAATATTTAAATTCTTGTTAATTTTTCTTTTTTTTTCTTTTCAAGGACATACAAAAGAATTACCTCGAATAAATACAAAGTTTTATTTAGGTATTTATAAATCTTTTGATAAATTTAGCGCAATAGCTTCATCACCTGATTATGCTTTAATTTATCATACAGAAACTGATTCGGAAAAAAGGAATCTTGGTTATTTTTTAGGTTATAACTTTTATCTTAATAACTTTTTTATTGGTGCAGAAACAAATTTTCAGGAAAATATCGGTAAAGATCAATCTATTGCAGGATTAAATGGAAGTGTGACTTATGAGAAAATGAAGGAAGCAAAATTTAAGATAGGATACAATTTTGGTGATTTTGATTTTTTTACCTATTTAGGGGGTGGTGATATTGATACCACATGGACTGCTTACCACAGCGATCCAAGCAAAATCAATAATTACTATACTAGAGGTTTGGGAATTGATTATTATTTTAACGATAATTTCTTCTTAGGCTTAAATTTTGACGAAACAACTTTTGATATATTTTATACAGAGTCTCGTTATCTTGAGGAAGTTCACAAAAGATCTGCGAGATTAAGGTTTGGATACCTTTTTTAATCTGAGTACCCGTATTTTTTTAATCTTACATCACCAGTTCTTGCATGAGCTTCCATTCCTTCGTATCTAGATATTCTTGCAGCAGCAGCACCAACTAGTTCAGTAGACTCTTTCGTCATTCTCTGAAAACTTAATGTTTTAATAAATTTACCAACAAATAAACCACCAGTGTATCTACCAGCTCCTTTAGTTGGTAAAATATGATTTGTACCTGAGCATTTATCTCCATAGGCGACTGTAGTTTCTTCACCGACAAATAATGATCCGTAATTTGTTAATCGTTCATGAAACCATTTTAAATTTTCTGTTTGAACTTCTAAATGCTCTGGAGCGTATTCATCACTAATTTTCACAATCTCTTCATCCGTATCACAAACAATGACCTCACCATAATCTCTCCAAGCTGCCTCTGCGCTAGTTCTTGGAACCTCTGGTAATTCTGCAATTAATTCAGGAACCCTCTTCATAACTTTCTCAGCTAATTCTTTACTAGTTGTATACAGCCAACATGGTGAATTATAACCATGTTCCGCTTGGCCTACTAAATCAACAGCAACTATTTCTGGATCAGCTTTTGCATCAGCAATTATTCCAATTTCAGTTGGACCTGCAAATAAATCAATACCTACCTTGCCATATAAAATTCTTTTTGCTTCAGCAACAAACTGATTTCCTGGACCAACAATTATGTCTGCTGGAGGGTTTTTAAATAATCCATTAGTCATTGCAGCAATCGCAGGCACACCACCTAAGTTTAAAATTACATCTGCACCACAAAGATCAGCAGTATAGACAATAGTAGGGTGTGCACCAACCCCTTCTTTTGGTGGACTACACGCTATAATATTTTTAACACCAGCAACCTTGGCTGTCGTCACACTCATTACTGCAGAAGCGATATGAGCATATCTTCCTCCAGGTATGTAACAACCTGCTGTATTAACTGGAACTAATTTTTGACCTGCATATAAACCATCGGAAAGTTCAACTTCAAAATCTTGCCCATAATTTTTTAGTTGAGCTTCAGCAAATTTTCTGACTCGATCAAATGAAAACTGAATATCATCTTTAGTTTTTTGATCTAAAGTTTTTTTAATTTCTTCAATTCTTTCTTTTGAAACAATGATTTCACCATCATATTTGTCGAATTTTTTGGTTAAATCAATACAACCTTGCTCTTTTGTACTTTCAATATCTTTTAATAAATCTTGAACAATCCCCGTTGTTTTATTGTCATCTGTTGATGATGTTTTTGGTGATTTTTTAAGATATGTTATGGTCATTAATATTTTTGAATTAAAATGTTTTAATCAATTAATCTTTTATTATTATCTTATTTCTACTGGCGCACCCATAACATTGTCATTGCCATATTGAGATTTTGCCATATTCATTGCTGCATGAACATCTGGCGCTTGAATTTCTATATCCACAATTCTTCCTCCAGCAATTCTAACTCTTATCTTAAATTTTTTCATATGATTATAATAGCAAATTTTAAAAAATTAGTAATATAAATTTTGATATCAGTATCTTTGACCCGTACATGTAATTAACATATTTTATTTACGTTTTTTTTTGAATATATTAAATGAACTAAATATGTCTTTCATATCTGATTTCATTTCAGAACCCAGTTGTTTAAAATCAGATTTCAATTCAGACCCTAATTTTTTAAATTCATCACCAAAATCTTGAGTAATAGTAAATTCAGATAATTTAGCTCCTCCCAAAATAATAAATTGTTCAGAAGTTGGGTAATTATAAAAAGATATCCCTTTGAATTGTAATTCTGATTTATCTTGAGAAATATTTTTAATTTCCTTAAAAGTTCTTTTATAATAAGGATTTCCTTTAGCTTTTTGATCTCTATAAATTTTGATATGAAAATACTCAGGCTTTAAATATTTATTTTTACCATCAATATTATCATCAAACGGCAATTCAAAACCATCTCGATTCACTTCAAAAAGAATTAAATTTGGTATTCTTCTCATATATTTTGCTGGATAAGCTCGATGACCCATTTTTCCCCATTGACTCTCAAGTTTTTCCCTTGAATTTAGATTTTTGAATAAGGTTTTTGTACTTGGATATTCTGCTTCAAAAAAAATTCTTAAATGCTGTTTTTTTAAATGAAACCGTTCAAGGATATACTCATCGCACATTTTATCACCAATATTAACTTGTCTAACTCTAATTTTAAATAATTGATTTTTTTTGTTAGATTTTATTTCAAGACAACGATGAGTTGTCCAAAGTTCATCATAATTAATCATTAAATAAATTTTGTAATGATTATAACATTTTCTTTTAGATTAATAAGATTAATTTCATCTATTAATTAATCTAAAGCAACAACGGCTGCAGCAATGGAGGCTAATCTTGCAGGAGCTTCGTCAGAACGGCTGGTTATTACTACTGGAACTTTACCGCCAACAACTACACCAGCAGCACACGCTCCACAAAAATATATAAGCATTTTTACTAACCCATTCCCAGTCTCAACATTTGGAACCAGTAATACATCAGCCATACCAGCTACACTATTTTGTATTCCTTTGATAGTGGCAGATTTTTTTGAGATACTATTATCAAATGCCAGTGGACCAAAAACATCAGCATTTAAATTTTCTTTTTTAGCTAAGTTAGTTAATTCTTCAGCTTCTTTAGAACTTGGCACGCTATCTAAAACTTCCTCAGTAGCAGATAAGATTGCGACCTTAGGTTTTTCAATACCAATTCTATTTGAAAAATTAATAACATTTTTGAGAATGTGTAATTTTGTTTTTACATTAGGTAAAACATTTAATGCTCCATCAGTAATAATTAAAGGTTTGTCTTCTTTTCCTAAAGTCATATGCCAAATATGGCTTAATCTCGTTTTTCCAAGTAAATTGTATTCTCTTTTCAAAACTTCTTTCATCAAAACGTCAGTATGGATATGTCCTTTAACAATAATTCTAATTTTTTGTTCGCTTGCGAGTTTTGCAGCAATGGTCGCTGTATTATTCTCAACAGGCTCATGGATTATCTCATAATTTGAGATATCCCATTTCAGATCCTGGGCGCATTTATTAATTTCTTTTTCATCACCAATAAAAATTGGTTCAATTAGATTTTCTGTAACAGCATCTTGCACTGACTGCATGGGCAAAGGTTTTCCGGCATTAACAATCCCCGCTTTAACACCTTTCTTTTTATGAGCAACATTAAGTAAGTTATCAGGACAAATAATTTCTTTATCGGAAAGCATATTAATTTTTTAAATCTATTAAATCTTTTTGAATAATTTTTGACAATTTGATTTCTTTTTTTAAGTTCATTTTAAACCTTTTATCTTTATTTTGACCAGGATACATTATCTCTTTTACTCCTTTAATTTTAGGCAATCTTTTAATTGTTTTAATATTATTTTTAATTCTTGAAGTATAGTTCTTGACAAATAAGTTTGTTTTAAATGTGATAAACAAATGTCCAATATTTTGTGGACCTGAAAAATCATCAAAAGGATCCTTAACTTTACCTGCATGATTTCCACCGGTTAAAACACCACTCAAAATATCTACCATCCACGCCAAACCAGAACCTCTAAAACCAGCAATAGGTAACTGAACTCCGTAAAGAGCTTTTTTTGCATCTGTTGTTGGTTTGCCAAATTTATCTAATGCAACACCTTTTGGTATTTTTTGATTATTTCTAGCTGCAAATCTAATTTTTCCTCTGTTAATTTTTGCAATAGCTGTATCTAATATAAAAGGTACCCTTGCTCCAGTTGGAGAACCAAAACATATAGGATTTGTTCCAAACAAACTTTTTTTTGCACCATAAGGAGCAATTGCAGGTGGAGCATTAGTATAAATCATAGTGATTAAATTTTTTTTAACTGCTTGCTCAGCGTAATAACCAGACAATCCATAGTGACCACTATTTTTCACTGCCACTAAACCGATACCTGTTTTTTTCGCACATTCGATTGCTTTTTTAATTGCAAGATCTGCTGCAACAAAGCCGATACTATTATCAGCATCAATATGAGCAATCGATTGAGATATCTTTTTTACTTTTATTCTAGGTTTTGGATTGATAACTTTTTTAGATATTCTTTCACAATACATTCTTAATCTAGAAAGACCATGACCATAAGCACCAACTAACTCAGCATTAATCAAAGCATTTGATGAAATTACAGCATGAGGATTGCTTAATCCGTGATTTTTAAAAATTTTAATGACTTCTTTTTTAAGATTTTCTGTTTTCAAATTAGCCTTTTCCACGCCACGGAATTGTTTTGTCTATTATTTTTCTCAAAGTGACATCAAATAATAAACCCAGCATTCCCATGATAAATATAGTGATCCAAATCACTTCGTATTGAAAATATTTTTTTGCAACGTTTTCAACAAATCCTATGCCAGTTGTTCCAGCTAAAAACTCAGCTGCAACTAAAGTTCCCCAACACATACCGACAGCAACTCTTATTCCAGTAAGTATTTCTGGTAAAGAATTTGGAAAAATTACATATCTCAATATTTGTTTTTTAGATGCACCGAGTGAGTGAGCTGCGTGAATTTTTGACAACTGGGTGCCAGAGGCACCAGCTCTTGCAGAAATAATCATGATTGATAAAGAGACCATAAATAATAAGAAAACTTTTCCAGTATTATCAATTCCTAAAACTGAAATGATTAAAGGAGCCCAAGCCAGAGGGGGAACAGGTCTATAAAGCTCAATTAATGGATCAAAAAAACCTTTAGCAAATCTATTTAGTCCCATAAATAATCCAAGTGGCACACCAATTAATATTCCAAACACTAATCCTAAAAATACTCTTAAAAAAGAATCCCAAATATGACCATAAGGCACGGGCACTTTAAATAATTTAAAGTCTCCTGTAACTATTTTAAAAACTTGGCCTTTAAAATTTTGTTTAACAATTCCATCTTGAGTATGAACTGGGTATTCACCAGGTAGAATATCAGCAATCCAATCTGGTAAAATAAAACCGATCATTTTACTAACATCAACCAGTTCTATCCATAGGAGAGGAATTTCTTTATAACCTACACTCGGTTTAAGCATGAGCATAAATTTATCAAATGTATCTGACGGCTTAGGTAGCCATCTACCAGATCCTTGTTCAGAACAGCTTGGCCCACTTGCAACAATGGTGCCTGCTGGGAATAAAAATATATCTACAAATCTCAATCCTCCTTGAGCTTCTTTTTGGGCAACGTCAAAATTGATAATTGCGTTTTGCATTTCATTTAATGCATTAGGTGGATATATACTTGCAAATTCTATTCGTCGGGCAATTTTAACAATATCTTTAGCGTAAGTTGAAGCTACTTCTTGAGTATCATCTAAATTTTTTCGATAAGCTTTGATCTCATCTTTGAGCTCTTTTATTTTATCTTTAAATTGTGGATTATGATTTCTTAACTTAAAGAATTCATCACTAATAATTTGCAACTCTTTTGCGGCAGCGTCAAATTTTAAACCTCTTTTAGTCTCCGGAACTAAAGGTACTTCGATAGTATTTTCTATAGACCCTGTTCCAGATTGAACTTTTATTATTCCCCAATCTCCTTGCTCGCTTACTGCTTTAAGTCTTTCATTGGCCTCTTGTTCTGTTTCAAAAGGATATTCAGGTTTTCTAAAATTTTCAGTTAATAAGTTAATTTTACCAGTAATGTCATCTATTTTAAATTTCGTCTCATTTTCAATTAAATCCTCATTGGTTAATAAAGGAATTAGTTGAATAGTTTTGTTGATAAACTCAGTAAGCTCAGTTTTTTGTTGCAAGTTAAGATCTTCAGAAAATTTGATTTCATTTAAAGTTGCTTTAAGATTTTTATTTTCTTTCTTAATTTGAGCAGTACTTTTGAATTCTCTTTCCTCTATTGGAAATTGATATTTTAAACCCAATAAAGAGTCGTTAACCTTTGCTACTTGGCAAAGTTCATTAGCTGATTTTGGGTAAAAACCTTTTGCAATATCCCACGAATAGTAAAGCCATACCAATAATAGAAAGCTACTTCCGACTATAATCCAGTGAGTACCACCTCTTGCTCTTTCAGGATTTCCAAAAACAGCATCGACCTTTTCAGTTTTGATTAATCTTCTTCCATAGAGAATACAGCCAATAACTGCAAAAAAAATTAAAAAGGTGACGATTTGAGTTAACATTTAGTTATCTTTCCCCATAATTTCTTCTTCCATATTCCAAATCATCTCTAATATTTCTTCACGTTTTGCTGAGAAATCTTTGTTCTTTTTAATCTCTCTTAGATCTTCTTTAAGTCCCATTGATGCAAATGGAAGATTATATTCTTTATGAATTCTACCTGGTCGAGGTGCCATAACATATAATCTCTCACCAAGTAAAAGAGCTTCTTCAACTGAGTGGGTAATTAAAATAATTGTTTTCCCTGTCTCTTTCCAAATTTTCAAAACAAGAGACTGCATTTTTTCTCTTGTTAATGCATCAAGAGCTCCCAAAGGTTCGTCCATTAAGATTAAATCGGGATCATTAATCAAACATCTTGCAAGAGCAACTCTTTGCTGCATACCACCAGAAAGTTGATAGGTTGGGGTATTACCAAAACCTTTTAAGCCAACTATTTCTAACCATTCATCAACTTTTTTTTGAGTTTCAATTGGATCTTTTTTTTTCATTCTTAATCCAAAGTTGACATTTTCAGCAACTGTTAACCATTCAAATAAAGCACCTTGCTGGAAAACCATACCTCTTTCTACACCGGGTCCATCGATCTCCTTGCTATTTAAAGTAATACTTCCAGAAGTTGGTCGAATAAATCCTGCGGTAATATTTAATAAAGTTGTTTTTCCACAACCTGATGGCCCAAGAACTGTTAAAAGTTCTCCTTTTTTAAGAGTAAAATTTAAATCTTTTAAAGCGTGAACAGTTTCTCCCTTTGGAGTTTTAAAAATCATATTAAGATTTTGAGAAACTAGATCACTCATTAGTTCACTTTATATTAGAATTTATATTAAAAAAATAGGCACCAATTTAATAAAAAATTGGCGCCTATTTAAATTTTAATTACCTTTTGATTATAAAGGTAAGAAACTTGTATCTACGTTTCCTCTTGGTGTTCCCATTCCTTTTAAGAATGCATCAAGATTTCCACTTTCCATAGAACTTTTTGTTTCCTCTGGAGTTAGAAATTTGAAACCACTTAAAGTATCTTTCATATCAGGAATTTTCATTTCGGAAGCTTTTGACATTGCATTCATATCGCTTTTTCCAGCTCTATATCTTGCATTAGCTTCATGAGTTACTTCGATGAAAGTTCTTAACATTCCTGGGTTTTCCTTCATAAACTTTGTAGTTACTGAAGTAATATCAATCCCAAGGATACCCGCGTCTCTAGCTTCTTGAACTGTTAGTAATCTAGATCCAACTGCAACAGCAGCTTTAATAGAATTACCACCAAATAAACATGCCATTACAACATCACCGCTTACTAAAGCAGCAGCACCTTCCTCAGGGTCCATTTGAATGATATCCATTTTTTTTCTATCTGCTCCAACAACTTTCATACTCTCATCAAAAACATATTCTGCCATTGTTCCAAGTGGAACAGCAACTTTTTTACCTTCTAATTCAGTTGCGTTGGCTTTTGTAATCCCAGATGCGTTAGATGTAACACAAGTTGTTCCGCCCATTCCGTATTCCATAGCAATATCAACTAATTTGATAGGTGCTTTAGATTTTACAGCGTTAATAAATGGAACTAGACCCTGAGAATAAGAAATATCAATATCTCCTGCTAACATTGCATCAGTCATAGCACCACCATTAGTAAAGTTAGTCCACTTTACTGGAACCCCTAGAGCTTTTGCGAAGTTTTTCTTCATCATGTCCTCTAGATTTGGACTTGGCCACTCTAAGAAGTAAGCAACTCTAACTTCATTTGCTGCTGAATTAGCAACAGATATTGAAAGATTAAGAGCTACAAAACATCCAAGAATAAAACTTATTATTTTTTTCATTTATGCCTCTTCCTTGTTTATTTATATGTTTCAATTTTAAGATTAATTTTACCTATATGTAAAACAAAAAAATGATCATTATAGTTACACAACTTTAAGTTGTGACATTATTTTGGTGGTTAATTTAAGTTAATTAGTCTAAGGATTCATTAATTAAGTATTTTAAAATTTAATTATGAGCTCAGAAAAAAGAACATCGGTCCCTAATTCACTTAATGAACATTGGATGCCATTTACATCTAATAAGGATTTCAAAGAAAATCCAAAATTAATTGTTGAGGCAAAAGGTGTTTATTTAAAAAACCATCATGGCAAAACACAAATTGATGCAAGCTCAGGATTATTTTGTAATCCTTTAGGACATGGAAGAAAAGAAATTATCGAGGCAATTACAAATCAATTAAATACTCTGGATTATTGTCAGCCGTTTCAACAAGGTTTTGGTGGTTCATTTGAATTAGCAACTAGAATTTCAAAACACACACCCGGAAATTTAAATAAAATTTTTTATACGATATGTGGATCAACTGCAGTAGAAACTGCAATTAAAATTAGTATCGCTTACCATAAAGCAAGAGGTGAGGGACAAAGATTTAGATTTGTTGGAAGAGAGCGTGCTTATCATGGAATGAATATCGGAGCCACATCAGTAGGTGGCATGATCAATAACGTTAAAGCCTATGCAAGTGTATTGATGCCAGGTGTCGTACATATGAGACATACACATTTAGATGAACATAAATTTATTTCAGGTCAACCTGAAACAGGAGCTGAGATTGCAAACGACCTAGAGAGAATTTGCACTAATTTTGGTTCTGAAAATATTGCAGCGTGTATTGTAGAACCTATCGCTGGTTCAACAGGAACTTTAGTGCCACCAGTTGGATACTTACAAAGATTAAGAGAACTTTGTGACAAACATAAAATACTATTAATTTTTGATGAAGTAATTACGGGTTGGGGAAGAACTGGTTCAGCTTTTGGAGCTCAAGAATTTGGTGTAACACCTGACATAATGACGATGGCAAAAGCAACAACGAATGGAATAGTTCCTTTTGGTGTGGTTGCATGTAAAGAAGAAATTTATGATGCAGTGATGGACAATTCTCCAAAAGGTGCAATAGAATTATTTCATGGTTATACATACTCAGGAATTCCAGTTTCAGTCGCTGCAGCATTAGCAGTGCAAGATATTTTTGAAAAGGATGATATTTTTAATAGAGCAAAAGAACTTGCTCCTTATTTCCAAGAAGGATTATTTTCACTAAAAGATATTGATGTAGTTGACAACATAAGAGGTTATGGAATGATGGGTGGTATTGATATCAAAATGGATGGCAGACCTGGAAAAGCAGGTTTAGCTACATTCAAACATTGTTATGATGCTGGTATAAATTTCAAAGCTACAGGCGATTGTTTAATTATAGCACCAATGTTTATTTGTGAAAAAAAACACATTGATGAAATTATAGAAAAACTAAGAACTGGAATTACTAATTACGCAAAGAGTAAAAAGAATTAAATTTCGTTAATGAGAATTGGCGTACCTAAAGAAATAAAACCTCAAGAAAATAGAATTGGCCTAACACCGGATAGTGTAAAATCTCTCGTTTCAGAGGGTCACGAAGTTTTAGTTGAAAATAATGGAGGTTTTGAAGCAGGTTTCGATAACGATCAGTACAAAAATGCCGGGGCCAAAATTATAGAAAAAGCTGCTGATATTTTTAATGACGCTGAGATAATTGTTAAAGTTAAAGAACCTCAAAAAGTTGAGGTTGAAATGATTAGGGAAAATCAAATTGTTTATACCTATTTACATTTGGCTGCTGCAAAAGAATTAACTGAGAGTTTGGTAAAATCAAAAAGTATTAATATTGCTTACGAAACTATTACAGATGATAATGGACGACTTCCTTTGTTGGCACCTATGAGTGCTGTAGCAGGACGTATGTCAGTTCAAGCAGGAGCACATTGTTTGGAAAAAAACCAAAAAGGCAGGGGAGTTTTATTAGGAGGTGCTCCTGGTGGTGAGCCTGCAAATGTTTTAATTTTAGGTGGAGGTGTTGTAGGTGAAAATGCTGCAACTATAGCAACCGGTATGAAGGCAAAAGTACACGTTGTCGATAAATCAGAAGCAAGATTAAAACAATTAGTTGAAATGTTTGGAGATAAAATTATTCCAGAACAAAGCAACAAAATAGATTTAAAAAAGTTAGTAGCTGAGGCGGACTTAATAGTGGGTGGAGTTTTAATCCCTGGAGCAGAGGCACCAAAGTTAGTTACTAAAGATATGCTTAAATTAATGAAAAGAGGTTCTGTAATTGTTGATGTTGCAATCGATCAA
The DNA here is from genome assembly GCA_902574345.1 of uncultured Pelagibacteraceae bacterium. GTDB lineage: Bacteria > Pseudomonadota > Alphaproteobacteria > Pelagibacterales > Pelagibacteraceae > Pelagibacter. The sequence continues at coordinate 22,038 of CACGNF010000002.1, read as the reverse complement.
GGTGGGTGCGTGGAAACAAGTAAACCAACAACTTTTAATGATCCAACTTTTATAGTGGATAATGTTGTCCATTATTGTGTAGCGAACATGCCAGGTGGAGTTCCAAGAACGTCAACTATAGCATTAAATAAAGCAACACTTCCTTATTTAGTTAAATTAGCTAACAAAGGTTATCAAAAAGCTCTTGGAGAAGATAAAAACTTTCTAGCAGGACTAAACGTTCACAAAGGTCATGTGACTTATAAAGCGGTTGCAGATGTTTTTGGACATGAATATGTTAATCCAGGAGATGCAATCAATAACTAATTAAATGGAAAAAAAACTTCCAAGTAGCACAAAAGTTGTTGTGATAGGAGGTGGGGTAGTAGGTTGCTCTGTAGCTTATCATTTAGCTAAATTTGGTTGGAAAGACACTATTCTTTTAGAAAGAGATCAATTAACTTCAGGCACAACTTGGCATGCAGCAGGCTTGGTAAGTCAATTAGGTCCAACCGCAGCAGTTACAAAAATTAGAAAATATACTTTAGATTTATATAAAGAGCTTGAAAAAAAAGTTGATCATTCTGCAGGGTTAAGATTAAACGGAGCACTTTCAATCGCTCAACATAAAGGGAGATGGCAGGAACTTCAAAGACAAGCAACCACAGCACAACTCTACGATGTCGATGTAAGAATTTTAGATAAAAATCAAATTAAAAAAGATTATCCTATAATCAATACTGATGAAGTTATAGGAGGAATTTTAATGCCAGGCGATGGTGCTGCAGATCCTTCAGGTGTTACTCATATGTTGGCTAAAGCAGCAAGAATGGAAGGTGCACAAATTTTTGAAAAGTCACCCGTTGAAGAAATTTTAACGAAAGATGGAAAAATCTCTGGAGTTAAAGTAAAGGGACAAAAAATTGAATGTGAATATATTGTTTTAGCCTCAGGCATGTGGTCAAGACAAATAGGAGAAAAAGCTGGTGTCAGTATTCCATTATATCCAGCAGAACATTTTTACATCATTACTGAACCGATTGAAAATTTATCTAAAACTTTACCAGTGGTAAGAGATTTTGATAATCGAACTTATATAAAAGAAGATGCAGGAAAAATACTCGTTGGAATTTTTGAAGGAAATTCAATTCCTGCTTGGAATAAAACTAATAAAGTTCCAGAAGATTTTTCATTTGGTGAGTTTCAAGAAAATTTTGAACATTTTGAACCTTATCTAGCTTCAGCAATAAAAAGATTTCCAATTTTAGAAACTGCTGGAATTAGAAAATTTTTTTCAGGTCCAGAGTCTTTTACTCCTGATACCAACACTTTATTAGGAGAAGTACCTGAGGTTAAGAATTTTTTTGTAAGTTGTGGGTTAAATAGTATTGGGATTGGCAGTGGCGGTGGTGTTGGTAAAGTTACAGCGGAGTGGTTGATGACTGGTCATATTAATGAAGATATTTTTAGTTATGATATAAAAAGATTTCAAAAGTTTCATTCAGAATTAGGTTTTATCAAAAAAAGGATTACAGAGTCATTAGGAGATTTGTATGGAATGCATTGGCCCTTTAAACAACACAAAACTTCTCGAGATATAAAAAAACTTCCACATCATGATAATTTGAAAAGCTTTGGAGCATGCTTTGGTGTCTCTGGTGGATATGAAAGACCAATGTGGTTTGCACTAGATGGTGAAAAGGCAGAGTATGAATATAGTTATAACTATCAAAGTTGGTATCCCTCAGCTGAGTATGAAACAAGTAATACAATAAAAAATGTTGGTTTATTTGATCTAACTCCTTTTTCAAAATTTGAAATTAAATCTGATAAAGCCCATCAAGAATTACAAAGAATTTGTACTGCGAATATTAAAAAAGATGTTGGTAAATGTACCTATACTCATATGTTAAATTCAGATGGAGGTATTGAGACTGATTTAACTATAGTGGCGATAGATGAAAACCATTTTAGAATAATTAGTTCTGCCGCAACAAGAGAAAGAGACAAGCACCACATTAAAAAACATTTAAATAAAGATATTGAATTGAAAGATGTAACTGATGATTATTGTGTTTTTGGTTTATTTGGACCCAAAAGCAGAAATCTTTTAAGTTCATTAAGTAAAGATAATTTTGACAATGAAAATTTCAAATTTGGAACAGCAAAATTTATTTCAATCGAGGATATTAAAATTTGGATACAGAGATTGTCTTATGTTGGAGAATTAGGTTATGAACTTTACGTTAAAGCTAATGATGCGAAAAAAATTTATGAATTAATTATAGAAAAAGGTAAAAATTTTAATCTTTCAAATTGTGGTATGCACGCAATGGATATTATGCGAATGGAGAGTGGCTTTCTACATTGGGGACACGATATTTCACCTGAGGAAAATCAATATCAAGCAGGTTTATCTTTTACAATCAGTAATAAAAAAAATGTAGATTTTATTGGTAAGTCAGCTCTTGAAAAAATTAATAATGAGAAGATTAAAACAAGATTTGCTATGTTTACATTAAAAGATAGTAAACCTGGAGAACCTCTATTACTTCATGATGAGCCTATTTATTTAGAAGACAAGATAATAGGTAGATCAACTTCAGGGAATTACTCTTTTAACTTCAAGAAAAATCTGACTTTTGGTTACATCAAAAATGATTTTTCCAATGAAAAATTGAGAGATAGTAAATTATTTATCGAGGTTGAGAAAAGGAAATACGAAATTGAATTGATTAATAAACCAATAAAACAGACCAATTTTAAGACAAATTAAACTTTATTTTTTAAAAGAAAAACAAATATAAAACTAGTGATGTACATAATCAAAGCATATGCAGCTGTTGGAGTTATGTAAACTATATCTGTGCCGAATATTTGTGTAGAAACAAATATTGCTAAAGTACCATTTTGTAATCCACATTCTAAAGCAATACATTTTTGTTGTTTTATTCCTGAGGCAAAAGTTTTACCAAGGTAATAAGCCACAATCATCATTGTTATATTTAGAATAAAAGTAATGAAACCTGCTTGCATTAGAAAATCTATAAAACTTTCTCTTTCTTCATAAAACGCAGCTATAAAAAAAATAACGAATAATATTATGTTAAGTTTTTCAAATATTTGAATTTTCGAACTTACAAAATTTTCAGCAAATTTTCTTATAATCATCCCTAAGATTACCGGAACAGTTACAACCAAAAACATTTTTAGCGCTATACCAGACATTGAAATATTTTGAGAAATATTTGTAATTCCAAATAAATCGGCAGATGTAAAAATTATAAGAGGAACGGTAATAATAGAAATTAAACTGATTACAGCTGTTAAAGAAATAGATAAAGCAACATCTCCATTTGCAAATTTTGTTAATATATTAGATGTAACTCCACCTGGTGCAGCAGCGATAATCATAACTCCAATTGCTAATTCAGGTGGTACTTTTAAAATAATAATTAATGAGTAAGCAACTAATGGAAGAATAATTAATTGAGAAAAAAAACCTACAAAAAAATCCTTTGGAGTTTTTAATATTCTCGTAAAATCGTCAATCTTTAATCCCAAACCTAAACCCAACATTATTAATGCGAGTATGATAGGTGCTATTTTTGTTACTATCTCCATGACCCCTCTGTATAATAGTATAACGTCTACAATTTATTTAAGATTTATGAAATTACAAGAAGATTTAGAACTTTACGTATAAATTTAGCTTTAAACTTAAAAGCTTCAGTTTGGTAAGGTAAAATTTTCTTAAAATTGAATGAGGATAAAGTATATTGTTTTTTCTCATTAAGTTTTATCAAATCATTTTTTATTAAGTATTTGCATTTTCTTATTACTGTTGCTCTTGGTATTAATGTCATGTCTGAAATAGACATTGCGCTTATACCTGAAGTTGAGCCAACATTATCAATCAGTATTTTGCTCGCAGCACCATGATCTAATGGTAATTTTTTTGTTTCTACATTTTTTAAATTTTTGGTTACGTTCAATGATTGATTCATACAAATAGTTCCCCAAACATGAAATGTGCTTAGATCTTGCATGAATTTGTGATATCCAATTATTAATGGTATTTGCATTCGATAAAACCACCGCCAACATAATGTAAATTTTTTTTTGATTAAACCTTCAATTAATTTGACATCAACTTTTTTTGAAAAGTGCTTATCTCTATATAAAGCTTCAGCCACTAATAAGATATATTTTGATGAAAGTTTTATTTGATTTTGAGGTTTAACAAAAGTAAATGCTTTACTGTCAATAACAATTTTTTTTTTATCTCTTTTAATAACACCTTCTTTTTCAAGTTCTAAAACTTTTCTTCTTATCGTTTCTTTTGGTAGATCTAATTTCTCACATAATTCAGTAATACTAAACTTATCTATTTGAACATATGATTTAGAATAATATTCTTCATACGATTGCTGAATATTCATTTGATCATAAAATTGAAGTGTTTTTTCTATAAGTGAAATTATAATCATGTATTTGTAGTGATCATTAAACGCCCAGTAGACATTATTCATCCAATTCCACTGATGTGATATCCACTCATTAGCCAATTCAGAGTAGTTATTCATTATACTTTCATAAACCTGATCGTCGGTTAAGGTTTTACTGAAATCGATTTGTTCTAAACTCATAAAATTTGAATTAGAGAATATTGACCCAAATTGAACACATGTCAAACTAATAGTGACCCAAATTGAACTTCAGGAAAATTGTTCGACAGATATTTTAATGTACTAATCCTGCTATGAATAATAAAGGCTTTGCAGAGACACATGCTGACATCGAGACCCCAAATGATGTTGATGTTGCTGAAAAGCCTTTAAAAACATTAAAGAAGAGAGTTGATATAAACATTCTAAAGTCAAAGCTAGAGGAAACAGAAGCGAAGGAACTCAAAAAAAATATTTTCATTTTATCTTTGCTGATAATCGGTGTGGGAGCCTTTGGAATTTATCTTTCTTTCTAACAAATTTGCAAAAATCAATTTTACGTGATTAAATAATAATATGAAAAATTCAGGTATAAACGTCAAAGAAAAGCTTATAGCTAGATACCTTGAAAAAGATCCACCATCAGCTCAATCAAAAAGTAGTAACATTAACGTTCTTCTTAATAGAATTGCAGTTAATAAAAAAAATGAAAATAGAAAAAAATTATATTTCTCAGCAGCTGCTTCAACAGGGTTGATTTTATTTGGTCTAATGATTTTTTAAGAAAATATTAGAAATTTTCATTAAATTAATAACTTTTACGTAATTAATAAATATTGAATCAAATTATTAAACTATTATAAATCTCATCAAAAGGCGGGGTAGCTCAGTTGGTTAGAGCGCGGGACTCATAAGCCCGAGGTCAGTGGTTCGATCCCACTTCCCGCTACCATTAAAGTTAAATTTTTAACCATCTTTTATTTTTTAATGTCCAGTTAACTACTTGATCTATTCTTTCTTCTATGGATACTTTTGGTTTCCACCCTAATTTTTTCATTAAATTACCATCTAAAGCATATCTAAGATCATGACCAGGTCTACTTGAATGAAAATCAACCATTTTATATTTCAATTTTTTGCCAACAGACTTTGCGATTAATTTTGCAAGTTCGAGATTATCTAATTCTATAGGACCCACCAAATTAAATTTTGGACATTTCGCTCCACCATAATCTATTTTATTTTTTTTTATTATTTTTTTACGATTTTTAATCAAGAACAAACATCCATCTGCTACATCCGATGCATGAATATAATGCCTGCTCCCAGCTTTAGTTTTATTTTTATTGCTATGAATTTCCACAAACAAACCATCTCTTGCACTAATGATACATTTTGGAATAAATTTTTCAGGATGTTGCCTTTCACCAAATACATTCATTGTATGTGTTATGAAAATTGGCATATGATAACTATTTTCAAAAGCCACCGCCAATTCTTCACCACCCGCTTTGGTTGCACTATAAGGATTAGTAGAATTGTATCTTTCTCTTTCTTTATATTTAACTTTATTTGGTGCTGGACCAAAAACTTCATCAGTACTAAAATATACAAATAGCTCTAGATTTTTAGTTTTCCTTGCAAAATTTAATATGTTGCAGGTTGCAACTACATTATCATATACAAATGTCAAAGGATCAGTAATTGATCTATCGACATGACTAGATGCTGCCATGTGTAAAATGAAATTAAATTTTCCTAAGTCAGCTGCCAACATATCATTTACCTCTGCTCGAAGATCATGATGAACAACTCTTAGTCGTCTTTTATCTTTCTCAGAAATTTCAGTCATCATATCCGAGATTCGATTTAAATTTCCTGAGTAGTCTAATCTATCTAAAGACACGATTTCCCAATCAGTATGATTTAGGATATGCCTGATAGTATGATGGGCAATAAAACCTGCTCCTCCAGTAATTAAAACTCTTTTTTTCATATAAGATACAACTATAGTATTTTCAAAACTGTAACAATATATTAAATATCTTAAATGGACCTAACAATTGTAATTGTTTCATTCAAAAGTGGAGACATACTTCATAGATGTATAAAATCAATAGATGAGAAGTTTCCAATAATAATTATTGAAAATTCAAATGATCAAACTCTAAAATTAGATTTAGAACAAAAATATCCTAATGTTAATTGTATTTTACCGACAGAAAATTTAGGTTATTCAGGTGGAAATAATCTTGCGTTATCTAAAGTAAAAACTGATTTTGCCTTAATTTTAAATCCAGATGTAGTTTTAGAGAAAAATTGTATTGAAAATTTTTTTGTAACAGCGAATAAAATCTTAGATTTTGGAATTATAGCACCAGTTTCTGTTGATGAAAGATATGATAATTTTGACCCCATTAAGGACTTTAACATAAAAGAAGTTGAAAATGTTAAAGGTTTTGCAATGTTTTTTCATATGAAAAATTTGAAATGGAGTAATTTTTTTGATGACAATTTTTTTCTTTATTTGGAGGAAATAGATTTATGTAAAAGATTGCGTTTGAAAAATATAAAGATTTTTATCGATCCTTCTATAAAAGTAAGACATTTCGGAGGCTCTTCACATATGCCAGAAATAAACCGACCCATGGAGTTATCTAGAAACTGGCATTGGATGTGGTCAACATTTTATTTTAATAAAAAACACAATGGTTATATATTTGCTTTAATTAAAATTTTGCCAAAATTTTTTTCATCATTACTAAAGTTTATTTTTTACTTAATTTTTTTAAAGAAATATAAAAGTGAAATACACAAGCACAGACTTTTGGGTATTATTAACTCTGTTTTATTAAAAAAATCATGGTATAGACCATCATTAAATTAATTTGTAAGATTTGTAATATTCGAATTACTAATGAGGAAAAATAAAAAAATTCTTATCACTGGTGGAGCTGGTTTTGTTGGAACGAATTTAATTAAATTACTTTTGAAAAAAACGCAGTATAAAATTTTAAGTTTAGATAATTATACATCTGGAAAAAAATCTAATCACATTCGAAACTCTCGAGTAAAATATATCAAAGGTAGCACTGCAGATATTTTTAAATTAATTAAATATCCAAAACAGATTAAATCTATTTTTCATTTTGGTGAATTTGCGAGAATTTATCAAAGTTTTTTAAGAATGAGTGATTGTATATACTCAAATTCAATAGGTACAAATGCAGTTTTTAATTTTTGTTTAAAGCATAAAATAAAACTAATTTACTCAGCAACCTCTGCATCTTTGGGAAATAAAGGACAAGATAAAAATTTATCGCCTTACTCTTTCACAAAAGCAAAAAATTTAGATTTGTTAGAAAACTTAAAAAAGTGGTTCAATTTTAAGTATGAAATTATTTATTTTTATAACGTTTATGGACCTAACCAGATATCTACAGGCCCAATGTCGACTGTAATAGGAATATTTGAAGATCAATTTATTAACAAAAAACCCTTAACAATTGTTAAACCAGGTACACAAACAAGAAGGTTTACTCATATCGATGATACTGTAGAGGTTTGTTACAATGCTTGGAAAAAGAATTTGTGTAGACACTATAGTATAACAAGTAAAAAGTCTTACTCGATAATAGAGGTTGCCAAAATGTTTAATTCCAAAATAAAATATTTAGATAAAAGACCTGGTGAAAGATATGCTTCAGCTCTTACTAAAATGAATTTATCTAATAAAATTTATAAACATTATGGAAAAATATCTTTAAGAAATTATATATCTGAATTTATAAAAAATAATACTTAATTTCATTTAAAACATTTTCTTAAATTCATTAATATTAATTACTCGTAAATATTTATTATAATTTTCATAATAATCTTTGAATTTTAGATCTTTGATTTTCTTATCAACTTTAAGAATTGAAGTATTCTTTCCTTTTTTGATTATCCCAATTCCTTGGTCTATTTCACAAGTATAAATATTTAAATCATTATTATGTCTTAAATCTACTATTGCTTTCCAAACATCACCATTCCAAGTCATTCTATATCTTGGAACAGCTTGTTTACTCATACAATCAGGCATACAATCATGAACTAAAACGACCCCATTTTCTTTCAAACAATTTAACGAATTAATTATGTCTTTCTTGACTTGTTCATAAGTATGCAATCCATCAATAAAGACCAAATCAAATTTTTTATTATTTTCTTTAAAAAATTCATCACTTGTTTTTCTTAAATTTCCACCGCTAACTGGGTCAACTCCAACTTTATTTTTGATATTAATTTTAGAAAATAACTGATCTTGATCACAGCCAATCTCTAAATAATCAATATAATTGTATTTGTTTATTAGATATTTAATTAAATCCCAACGATAATAATCTGAGGGAAAATTATATTCTAATTTACCCTTAAAATTTTCTATAAATAGATTGTAATAAATTTTATTAAATAATTTCGAAATTTTGGATAACTTTTCCATTTAATGACCAGGAAATTCAATTAAGTTTTCAACTTTATAACCTTTTTTTAAAAGATTATCAGTACCATTTAAATCAAATAAATTAATTACAAATATAAAAGCCGCAACTTTTCCTTTTGAAATTTCAACTAGCTTGGCCGCAGCCTCTGCAGTTCCCCCAGTTGCAATTAAATCATCAATTATCAAAACATTATCATTTTCATCAATAGAATCTTTATGCACCTCTATAGTTGCAGTTCCATATTCAAGCTCAAAATCTACTGAGTGAACATCAGCTGGTAACTTATTTTTCTTTCTAAGCATCACAAATGGTTTTTTTAATATATATGAAACTGCAGATGCAAAGACAAAGCCCCTTGATTCAATGGCTGCAATTTTGTCAAATTTTACCTTTTTGCTTCTCTCAACTATCTGATTTATTGTTTCAGAAAATGCTTTTTCATTTTTAATTAATGTAGTTATATCTCTAAATAAAATCCCTTTTTTTGGATAATCTGGAATAGATCTAATAAAATCTTTTAAATTCATAAGAGTAAATTATATATTAATAATTAATTAAAATATTTTAAGATGACAATAAATAAATTAGCAATTATTGGTGGAAGCGGTTTATATGATGTTGAGGAATTTGAAAATCGAGAGTTAGTTGATTTACAAACTCCCTGGGGGAAACCCTCAGATCAAATTTTAAAGACAAAATATAAAAATAAAGAGATTTATTTTTTACCGAGACACGGAAGGGGACATTTTATTTCACCTTCAAAAATAAATTTTAGAGCTAATATTGATGCGTTAAAGCAATTAGGTGTTTCCGACATAGTTTCTGTATCAGCTGTCGGATCTTTAAAAGAAGACTTACCACCAGGTAAATTTGTAATCGTTGATCAATTCATAGACAGAACTTTTGCAAGAAATAAAACATTTTTTGATGAGGAAATTGTTGCTCATGTTTCTATGGCTCATCCAACATCAAATGGTCTAATGAATGCGTGTGAGGAAGCTATTAAGAAAGAAAAAATAGAATATCAAAGAGGTGGAACTTATGTAGTAATGGAGGGGCCACAATTTTCGACTTTAGCTGAATCCAATCTTTATAGATCGTGGAAAGCTGATGTAATTGGTATGACAAATATGCCAGAGGCTAAATTAGCTAGAGAAGCAGAAATTAGGTATGCATCTGTTTCAATGGTAACTGATTATGATTGTTGGCATCCAGATCATGAAAATGTAGATGTACAACAAGTAATAAAAGTCCTTTTAGGAAATGCTGCGAAAGCAAAAAATATGATTAAAAATTTGATAGAAAATTTTGAAAATCATATTGACCCTAAAGATCCAACAAATAGTTGTTTAGATGTTGCAATTATTACTTCTCCAGAAAAAAGAACAAAAAAAACTACAGATAAACTTAAAACAGTTGCGGGTAGAGTTTTAAATAAATGAGAATAGAGGGAAAAGAGTATCGTACTATTTGGTTTGAAAATAATGTTGTAAAAATTATTGATCAAACGAAACTACCACATCAATTTATTATAAAGGATCTAAAGACTATTAAAGATGCAATCAATGCTATAAGAATAATGGAAGTAAGAGGCGCACCTTTGATTGGTGCTACCGCAGCCTATGGACTAGTTTTAGCTATTATTCAAAATAATGATCAATCATTTTTGAAAAAATCTGCAGATGATTTAATTAGTTCAAGGCCAACAGCGATAAATTTAAAGTGGGCCGTTGATAGAATGATGAATAAATTATCAGGCGTTAATAGTGATAAGATTTTAGAAATAGCCCTTAATGAAGCAACAGACATATGTGAAGAAGATATTAAATTTTGTGAAAATATAGGATTAAATGGATTAGAAATTATAGAGGAAATATATAATAAAAAAAAAGATACAATTAATATCCTTACTCATTGTAATGCAGGTTGGCTTGCAACGATTAATTGGGGTACTGCAACTTCTCCAATATATCATGCACATAAAAAAGGTATCCCAGTTCATGTATGGGCAGATGAAACTAGACCAAGAAATCAAGGAGCAAATCTTACTTCATATGAATTAAATGAAGAAGGAATTAAAAATACAATCATTACAGATAACACAGGTGGAATTTTGATGCAAAGAGGAGAGGTTGATATGTGTATTGTTGGAACAGACAGAACTCTAGCCAATGGAGATGTTTGTAATAAAGTTGGAACTTACCTAAAAGCACTAGCAGCTCATGATAATAAGATTCCTTTTTATGTTGCACTACCAAGTTCAACAATTGATTGGAATATTAAAGATCATAAAGATATACCAATCGAGGAGAGAAATTCAGAGGAATTATCTCATATGAAGGGTTTAGATGAAAAAGGAAATATAAAGAAAATACAAATTTATCCAAAAAATAGTAAATCTATGAATTTAGCTTTTGATGTAACTCCAGCAAAATACATTACAGGTTTAATTACGGAACGGGGTGTATGTAATGCTTCAACAGAAGGATTAAAGAAGTTATTTAAATGAAAAATTTAGGACAAAGGAATAAAATTATTGAGTACTCTTTAAAATTAAATTCTACAAATCTTTCACCATTAAGATCAGGTAATATATCCCTAAGATCTGAGGAGAATGGTATTCAGGGTTATTTGATTACACCATCTGGAAAAAAATATGAAACTTTAAAGTCAAAAGATATAGTTTTTATGGGTTTAAATGAAGAAGCAGAAAATAACGACTCAGTGAACAAACCCTCCTCTGAATGGAGATTTCATAGAGATATTTATGTTTATAAAAAAGATGCTGAAGCAATTGTTCATGCACATTCTCCACACGCAACAGCTGTATCTTCTCACGGAAAATCTATACCTCCGTTTCATTACATGATTGCTCTTGCGGGAGGAGAAGACATTAAATGTGCTGAATACGCTACTTTTGGAACAAAAGAACTTTCACAAAATGTAATTAAAGCTTTAGAAAATAGAAGTGCCTGTTTGATGTCTAATCACGGACAGGTTGCTTTTGGAAAAAATCTAGATCAAGCATTTGAACTAGCACTAGAGATAGAAAATATTTGTCATCAATACACTATTGCACTAAAGTTAGGAGAGCCAAAGATTCTTTCATTAGAAGAAATGAAAAAAGTTTTGGAAAAAGCTAAAGATTATAAAAAAGGGTAATATGATAAAAGTAGGGGAGCACATTACTTTAGATATTATTGGTACCGATAAAGAATATGATCCATCGGTTTATGAAAGAGTTATCAAAGAGATTGCTAAAGCAGCTAAAGTTACAATCTTAAATATATCAAAATATAAGTTTGAACCGCAGGGCTTTACAATTCTTGCATTATTAGCTGAAAGTCATATTAGTTTTCATACATTTCCTGAAAAAGGAATTATAAGTTTTGATTTCTTTACTTGTGGAAAAATTACTCCATCAGTAGCGATTGATATTGTTAAAAAAGAATTTAAGCACAAAAGAATTGTAAAAAAGGAATTTAACAGAGACACAAGATCTCTTTATCACGATATTTATAGCTCACCAGGTTTACAAAAATCATATGTTGTAAATGAAGTTTTAGAAGATTTTAAATCAAAAGTGGGTCAACACATCGAAATTTTAGAGTTAGAGCAATTCGGTAAATCATTATTTATTGATGGTGAAATTCAAGTTGCTGATTCTGATGAACATTTGTATAGCTCAACATTTGTCGGCGCAGGGTTGAAGTTAAACAAAAACAATGAAAGAGCTGCAATCATTGGTGGTGGTGATGGAGGCGTTGCCAGAGAATGCATATCTAAAAAATTTAATTTTATCGATTGGTATGAGCTTGATCCTGAGGTAGTTGAAGTTTGTAATAAACATTTAGGGGACATTGGAAAAAAAGCTACAGAGAAAAATTCAGTTAAATGTGTTTGGGGAGATGCGTTTAATAGTATTAAATCAGTAAAAGACGATACATACGATCATATCTTTGTAGATTTAAATGATGATCAGTTTTGTATAGATTTGGCTGCAAAAAATATGGACTCTTTAGTAAGAATATTAAAACCAAAGGGTGTGATCACAGCACAAGTTGGCAGCCAAGATAAAAAACCTCTTCAAGTTGAAAATTGGATGAATGTTTTTCATCATCATTTTGGAAACACCAAATTATCTAGGGTTTATGTACCGAGTTTTGATTGTTCTTGGAATTTCTCGTCTTCAATAAATCATTAGTTTTTTCTTTTTAAAGTCTCTGATTTGTGAAATAATATTTTTTTATTAAAGGAGAGAATGATGAATATATTTAAAAAAACTATTTTTTCAGTTTTGTTTTCATTGTTAATTATTGGAAACGTTAATGCTGATAAAATTAAAATTGGAACAGAAGGCGCTTATCCTCCATGGAATTCTAAAGATGCATCAGGTAAATTAATTGGATTTGAAGTCGAATTAGCCTACACACTTTGCAGATATATTGGACAACAATGTGAAATTGTTGAACAAGATTGGGATGGAATGATACCAGCTTTAATTATGAGAAAATTTGATGCAATTATGGCAGGTATGTCTATTACTGCTGAAAGACAGAAAGCTATTAGCTTTTCACAAGGTTATGCAGACGAAGTTGCATCTTTAGCAGTTATGAAAGGTTCTGACCTTGAAGGTATGGATACTCCAGAGGGAATCAATCTTACTCTAGGGGGTTCAGGTGTTAAAAAAACTTTAAAAACTTTAACGGGTGCACTTGCTGGTAAGACTGTTTGTACACAAACAGCAACTATTCACCAAAACTTTTTAGAATCTGGTGATGTAGGAAAAATAAATCTAAGAACTTACAAAACTCAAGATGAAGTTAATTTAGACTTAGCATCAGGAAGATGTGATGTTGCATTAGCAGCTGCAGTTGCTTTTACAGATTATGCTGAAAAATCTGGTAAACCAGTTGTTCTTGTAGGTCCAACTTTTTCAGGTGGAGCATTTGGTAATGGTGTTGGAGTTGGAATTAGAAAAGATGACACTGAATTATTAAAAGCATTTAACAAAGCAATCGAGAAGGCTAGAAAAAACGGAGACATTAGTAGAATAGCTACTAAATGGTTTGGTTTTGATGCCTCTATGTAATTAATTTTAGATTTGGCGACTATAATGTATAGTCGCCAATCTATATGGAACTTCTAGCATTTGGAGATACTGGTTGGGGTGACGAGTTATTTCGTGCCACTCTAATGACTATAGCTGTTTCAATTATAGCAATGATTATAGGTTTTCTTTTTGCGTTAATCTTTACTCCATTAAAATTATCTAAAAATAAGTTTTTAAATTTCATAGCTAATTCTTACACAACTATAATAAGAGGTGTTCCAGAATTATTAGTAATTTACCTTTTCTTTTTTGGTGGAACTGGTGCAGTTATGTTTGTTGCATCAATATTTGGTTATAATGAGTATATTGAAATAAATGCATTCATCACAGGTGCATTTGCAATTGGAATAATTTCTGGTGCTTATTCAACTGAAGTTTTTAGGGGAGCAATTCAATCAATTGATAAAGGCCAGTTCGAAGCTGCCAATGTATTAGGTTTAAATAAATTTGGAAAATTTTTTAAAATTATTTTACCTCAAACATTAAGATTAGCTATTCCAAATCTAAGTAATGTTTGGCAGATAACTCTAAAAGACACTTCTCTAATTTCAGTTACAGGTTTAGTTGAAATCATGAGACAATCTTATATAGCTGCTGGATCAACGAGAGATCCATTATTCTTTTATTCATTTGCTGCAGTTTTGTATTTACTACTTACTTTTGTGAGCATGAAATTAATTAACAGATTAGAAGTTAAATTTAGTAGGGGGTACTAATGGATCTTGAATTAATGATTAATAGTTTTCCAAAGTTGCTAAATGCTGCTGTAATCACTTTAAAACTTCTTTCAGTTTCTTTAATAATTGGATTATTCATTGGTTTATTTTTTGCAATTCTTAGATTAAATAAAAATATATTTATCAATAGATTTGCATATGGATATTCGTATGTTTTTAGAGGTACACCACTTTTAGTACAGATATTCATTATTTATTTTGGATTAGGTCAAATTGAATATTTAAGATCGACAGTTTTGTGGGTAATCTTAAAAGAACCGTATTGGTGTGCAATAATTGCTTTTGCTCTAAACACGGGTGCTTACACTTCAGAGATATTGAGATCCGCATTTCAAACTATTAAACCTGGAATAATAGAGGCAGGTAAAAGTTTGGGTATCTCAAATAAAGTAATCTTTTATAAAATTCAAATTCCTATCGCTATTAGACAATCTTTACCAGCTTATGGAAATGAAATTATACTAATGATGAAAGGAACTTCTTTAGCAAGTACAGTCACCATAATGGACCTTACAGGTGTTGCAAAATATATAATTTCAACAACTTTTAAACCTATTGAGGTATTTATTGTTGCTGGCGCTATTTATCTATTTATGACCTTTATAATTCATAATGTGATTAAGTTTTTAGAAAAGAAATACAGCTTTAATTAAAGCACAACTAAATCAATTTTTTGCTTACCAAGTCTTTCGTTACCTTGTTCAGTGACTAAATAAGTTTCACCTAAGTTCATTGCTAATTGATTTTCTGAGTCCATTAATATCATATGCATAAAAAAAACATTTCCAGGCTCAATAACGTATGGATTCCCTGTGTACAACATTGGCCAATCCATCCAATTTGGAGCAAAAGTAGTACCTAAAGAATATCCACATGCATTCATTCTTGCTTTATTAAAACCAAGATTATCAAAAGTTTTTGCGTGAATATCAAAGACCTCTCCAATTTTATTTCCTGGTTTTAATTTATTTTCACAATTCTTTAACGCTTCAACACACGCCTCATGCATTTTATGATGTTTAGGATCTGCTTTACCTATAGGTATTGTTCTAAACATTGCTGAATGGTAATGTCTATAAGTACCAGCCCATTCTATAGTTAATTGATCTTGATCATTTAAAGTTTGTTTTTCTGACTGATAACGGCAAAGAAGAGCATTTTTTCCTGAACCAATAATAAATTCATTTGCAGGATAATCTCCGCCTCCTTCAAATATAACTTTATTCATTTCAGCTAAAATCTTAGACTCATTCATACCCGCTTTGGCATATTTCCAAACTTCATCCAAAGCTTGATCAGCCAGTTCTGCAGCTTTTTTTACATAAACAATTTCCTCTTTGGATTTCACTACTCTTAACTTTGTTATTAGGACTGATTTATCTTCAACAGAACAATAATTCTCTAAAGACTTATTGAGCTTCAATGTATTTTTTCCAGTCAATCCATAAGCATCATATTCAATTCCTAATTTTTTTCCTTTAAGATTTAGCTCATCCAAAATAACTTTAAGATCATCGGTTGGGTTTGATCCATCTTTATCAACCCAAATTCTTATATCTTTAATATTAGATGTATTTTGTGCCTGTCTTAAATCTGGAGCTCTAGTCAGTAATATTGTGTTTCCTTTTTTATCTAAAATTAATGTTTGAAAAAAAACATATCCAAATGTGTCATAACCAGTTAACCAATACATAGACTCTTGTCTAAACATTAATAAAGCGTCAATGTTTTGATCTTTCATAGAGTCTAAAACTTTCGATTTTCTAACCCTAAATTCCTCTTTTGAAAAATGAAGTCCCATTAATGATTTAATAACTGGTGTATTCTTTTATTTCTTTGATAGTTGATCCAGTGTGATTGTTAATCTCTAATTTAATTTTTGCCCGATCATCATTTAGAAAATGAACATCTCTTGAAAGCTTAATAAATTTTTCCCCGAAATCCTTTTCTTTCTCACATTGTCTTTTATCATCCTCGATAACCCAAAGTTTTGAGTTAATTTCTTTAAGAGATTGGTAAAGATTATTCAGCTTTTCATCAGATTTGATATTTTCATCTAACTGATTTTTAAGAATAGAGTGTTCGTAATTAATGAATTTTAATTTTTCAGCATCTTTTATCTTTTCTTTTTTAATCTCTAAAATTGAAATTTTATCTAAAAGTTCTCCAACTGAAACTTCTACTATAATTTTATTCATAAAATTTAATACTATGTTATCTTGTTATAAATATGTCTAATATACTAATTATCAAACACGGATCTTTAGGAGATATATCTCAAGCTAGTGGTGCTATTCAAGACATATCTGAAAATCATAAAAATGATCAAATTCATCTTCTTACTACAAAACCATTTATTGATTTATTCAAAAAAAATCCATTTATTCATAATGTTATTTTAGACAAAAGACTACCAAGATTTAATTTAATATATTTATATTTTTTAATGCGTGAAATAAAAAAACATAATTTTTCTAAAGTTTTTGACTTGCAAAATTCATCTAGAACTAACTTTTATAAAAATATTCTTTTTCCAAAAGCAGGCAAGGAAATATGGTCGAGCTCAATAACAACTTTACCAGAAGGAAAAAACAAAAGCGAATTTGATAAAAATTCGGTTCTCGAAAGATTTGAATATCAATTGAAAGACTCAGGATTAAATACATTGAATACGTTAAGACCAGACTTCAATTGGGCTGCTACAGACATTAGTGAAATTAAAAATTTTTATAAAATAACAAAATATATTTTATTATTTCCTTTCTGTTCACCTCATTTAACAATTAAAAAATGGCCTTATTACAACAAGCTTATTGATTTAATATCGAGTAAGTATGGTGAAGAATATAAAGTTATTACAGCTCCTGGACCAACTGAAATCAGTGAAGCAAAAAATATTAATGCATTAGCTTTACTGGATAATGGAAGAGCGCTAGATATTTCTCAACTTACTGCCCTGATAAAAGATAGTTCATTTGTTGTTGCAAATGATACTGGTCCTGCGCACATAGCTGCTCATGTAGGAGCCAAAGGTCTTACATTATTCGGCAAACATACAACAGCGTACAAAGTAAGTATTGAAAGAGAAAATTTTAAACCAATTGAAGTTACGGATTTAAAAAACTTAAGTGCTGAAAGAGTTTTTGAAAGATTATCTAATTCTTTAACCTAGTTTTTTCAATTATTCTTAAAATCACTGGCACGACAAAGAGTATAAATAACAATCTTATAATATGATGAAAAGCAACAAAATCTGGCTCAAGGTCAAAAGCAATCGCTATTACTGCTACCTCATAAATACCTCCGGGGCAAAAGGATAAGATCAGTGATAAAATGTTATTATCTACAAAAAATGTAGCAACGTATGCTGCAATCAGACCTAATAAAACTAAAAGTATGGTTGCAACTAATCCATGAAAAGAGTTATTTGCCACTTCTTTAAATGTTTTATTTGCAAACCTACATCCAACAGAAGCTCCCAAAATTAATAAACAAAAATTTATTGATGCATCAGGTAATTTGTATGACGCGATGTCATATATTTGTAAAACTCCACTTGCAACGAGTGTTCCAGATAAGAGTGGAGCTGGAACTTTAAATTTATCAAAAAAAAATATGAACACTAATGAAACAATAATTAATATAATTAATTCCCAATGGTTTTGAGACATGTAATCAAATTTTTCTAATTCTAAAGCTTCAGCTGGGTAAAGACTAACTATTATAAAAGGGAATAAAGTTATTATAATTATTAATCGAATTAAATGAGCTGTAGCTACTTGAGATAAATCTGATTTTTCATACTCTGCTAAAATCATTAATGGTCCTAAAGCACCTGGGGCAGCAGAAAATATTGATGTTTTTTCTTTGTAATCAGAAAATTTTTGTAAATATTTAGAAACAATTAGAATGCTAATAACAATATAAAAAAACATTATAATTGTGGTCCAAATCCAATTAACCATCTGATTAAGTAAATTTTGATCAATATAGTTTCCAATATGTAATCCTAAAATAATTAAGATTGAGCTAAGGGCTAATCTTGGCATTATTACTTGAAAACCTTTTAGGGCAATCAAAGAGGTTGCTATCATCGGACCAATCATCCACGCAAGTGGGACCTTAAAAAAGTCAGCGACAATCGCACTAGGAATAGAGATCACAATGACTAATAAAAATTTTTTTGATAATAATTGCCCAAAACTTTCTCGGTTAAAGGGAATCACGTTCTGCATGTGCTCTATCTTTGGTTGTTGACTAGATTACTAAAAGTATGTTTAATCTATGTAATTAACTATAACAACGAGAGGAAATAATGAAACTAATTAAATCTTTTTTTTCAGTTTTATTCTCTGCCGCTCTTTTATTATCAACAACTACAGTTAACTCAATTGCAATTGATAAAATACATTTTGTAATTGGTGGTGGTGCTGGTGGTGGTTGGGATGGAACTGCTAGAGGTACTGGAGAAGCTTTGACAAAAGCTGGATTTTTAAAAAGCGCATCATTTGAAAATATGTCAGGTGGTGGTGGTGGAAAAGCTCTTGCTTACATGATTAATACTAAGCCAGAAAATACAATCTTAGTTCAATCAACACCACTAGTTTTGAGATCAATTACAAGACACAAAGGTTATGTCAGTGGAAGTGGAACTTTATCTTATAAAGATGTTGTGCCAATTGCTGGAGTAATTGGTGATTATGGTGCAATTGCAGTTGCAAAAGACTCACCTTTCAAAAACTTTAAAGATGTTGTTGATGCATATAAAGCAAACCCTAGTTCAATAAAAATGGCTGGTGGTTCTGTTAGAGGAAGTATGGACCATTTAATTGGTGCTTTAGCATTTCAAGCTGCTGGTGCAGATCCAAATGCTGTAGCTTATATTCCTTATGATGCAGGTGGAAAAGCACTAGCTGGACTTTTATCTGGAGAAACTCAAATTATATCTACAGGTTTAGGTGAATTAATGGGAGCAAGAGACCAAGTAAGAATTATTGGTATAACTGCGCCTGATAGAGTTGGTGATGCACCAGATGCACCTACACTTAAAGAGCAAGGATATGATGTACAATTCGTAAACTGGAGAGGATTTTTTGGTCCTCCAGGCATGAGTAGCAAAGATAAAAAAGCTATTGCCAAAATGTTAGGCGATGTACAAAAAACTCCTGAATGGGAAGCAGTAAGAGCAAGAAATGCTTGGGTAAATATTTATAACCCAGACAAAAAGTTTGTTAAGTTTTTAAAAACTCAAACAAAAGAAATGACAGCTCTTATGAAGAAACTAGGAGTTATTTAATCCTCTGGATTTAAAGAGCAGTGAATATAAATACGACAAAAATTATATCACTGCTCTTTTTTATTTTCTCAGTATTCTATTTATATACAGCTTATCAAATACAAGTTTTTGCGTTCGATGAAAATGCACCATTTAATGCAAGAACATTTCCAATTTATTTAGGATATGCTGGTTTATTTTTTTCTGGTTTAAAATTAATCTTACCAGATCCAGATACTATAAAAGTTGAACATAGAAATTTAGAGTACAAAAAAACGGCATTACTAATTGTAATTGCAATTATCTATGGGGCAACAATTTTAAAAGTGGGTTACTTTTTAACTACATCTTTATTTTTATTTGCTTCTTATTACTTTTTAGGTGAGAGAAGATGGGTTTTAATGTTTTTACTTTCTTTTCCATTTGTTGCTGGATTTATGTATTTGCTTCACGGAGTTCTTGAAATTTATTTAAGGGATCCCTTTTTAAAATCTATTGGAGTGATGGGATGACAGAAGGAATATTAATTGGTTTAACTACAGCATTATCATTTCAAAATATTTTTATGGTTATGATTGGTTGTTTCTTTGGAACAATTATTGGAATGTTACCTGGTTTAGGTCCCATGACAGCAATTGCTTTAATGATACCAATTACTTATGGTTTTGATCCTGCAACGGGCCTGATACTGATGGCCGGAGTTTATTACGGGGCAGTATTTGGTGGTTCTACCTCCTCCATTTTGTTAAATGCACCAGGAGTTCCAGGAACTGTCGCAACTTCTTTCGATGGATATCCAATGGCACAACAAGGTAAAGCCGGTAAAGCGTTAGCTATCGCCGCTTGGAGTTCATTTGCAGGTGGAACACTATCAGCAATTTATTTATTGTTTATGGCTCCAAGTTTATCAAAAGTAAGTTTATCTTTTAGATCACCAGATTATTTCGCATTAATGATCTTAGGATTAACGGCAATAGCAGCTTTTTCATCTAAAGGGCAGTTTTTAAAAGCAATGATGATGGTTGTACTTGGTTTGATGCTAGCATCTGTCGGTCAAGACTCTCTATCTGATATTACAAGATTTACTTTTGATAATATGAATTTAACAGATGGAATAAGCTTTGTTTTAGTAGTTATGTCAACTTTTGCTATGAGCGAGGCCTTAACAATCATATTAAAGCGAAATGATCCAACAGCTGCAGCAAAACAAGTTTCATTAACAGAACTTGGATCAATAAGAATTAATAAAGAAGAACGAGGTAAAATGTATCGAACTATTCCAAGATCCTCAGTTATTGGTTTCTTGATTGGAGTATTACCTGGTGCAGGTGCCACTATTGCATCATTCTTAGCATATGGAATGGAAAGAAATTTAGTAAAGGATGAAGAAAAAGAAAAATTTGGAAAAGGAAGTGTGAATGGATTGTCTGCACCTGAGACAGCAAATAATGCAGCATGCTCTGGTTCTTTTGTTCCAATGTTAACTTTAGGTATACCGGGTAGTGGAACTACAGCGGTCATGCTTGGAGCACTTTTGGGATTTGGTATTCAGCCAGGTCCAAGACTTTATATGACCAATCCAGAAATTTTTTGGTCAGTGATAATGTCGATGTATATTGGGATGGTAATATTACTAATATTAAATTTACCATTAATTCCCTACATCGCTAGAATTCTTGCGGTACCAAAAAATTATTTGATTCCATTAATCTTATTTTTTTCTATTACAGGAATTTATGTGATGTCATTTAATAATTTCGACATTTATTTAATGATTGGCATAGCAGTTGTTGCAACTTTTTTACGACTTTATGATTTTCCCATGCCGCCGCTAATATTAGCATTTGTTCTCGGTGGATTGATGGAGGAAAATCTAAGAAGATCATTACTTTTAAGTAATGGATCATGGGAGTTTTTATGGGATAGAACTCTTACAATTTGTATATTGGTTACAACAATTCTTATTATTCTTTGGCATATTTATAAAACTTTGACA
>CACGNF010000001.1 GCA_902574345.1 uncultured Pelagibacteraceae bacterium | reverse complement strand
CATGAAAAGATTTTTGGAGCAATAGAAAGTTTAATTTATAAAGGATTGTTGGCAAACCCTATAACATTAAAAAATTATTTTGAAGATGAAAAAGATGAACTAAATGTCCCAGAATATTTAGTAAAAATTACAAAATTTTCAACTTCTGTGAGACAAGCAATCGAATATTCAAAAATTATTTATGAT
Organism: uncultured Pelagibacteraceae bacterium; assembly: GCA_902574345.1. Lineage (GTDB taxonomy): Bacteria > Pseudomonadota > Alphaproteobacteria > Pelagibacterales > Pelagibacteraceae > Pelagibacter. Next base: position 135,151 of record CACGNF010000001.1, on the reverse strand, counting down.
ATGTATGTGCGAAGAGAACTTATAAAAATTTCTGAACAAACTATTGATGATGCTAAGTTAGGTGATCTTAATACAAATGGACAACAAATAATTGAAAATTCAGAAAAAGAATTATTTAAATTAGCTGAGAAAGGATCTTTTAGCTCTTCTTTTATAAAATTTGATAAAGCGCTAAAAGATACAATTGAAATGGCTTCAGCTGCCTATAAAAATGATGAAGGGATTGTCGGAGTTCCGACTGGACTAAGAGATTTAGACGATAGATTAGGTGGTCTACACAAATCTGACTTGATTATAATCGCAGGAAGACCTGGGATGGGAAAAACAGCGCTAGCCACTAACATAGCATTTAATGCAGCTCAAAAATTACAAGAAAGTGGTAAGAAATCCTGCATTGCTTTTTTTTCATTAGAAATGTCATCTGAACAATTGTCTACTAGAATTTTAGCAGAACAATCTAGAATTAAATCAAATGATATAAGAAGAGGAAAAATTTCTAATGAACAATTTGATAAATTTATAGAAACTTCAAAAAATATATCTGAACTTCCACTTTATATTGACGAAACACCGGCAATAACAATTGCAGCAATGAGTAACAGAGCAAGAAGAATTAAAAGAACTCATGGTCTTGACATGATTATTGTTGATTACATTCAGTTAATGAGAGGCACATTGAATTATAAAGACGGACGAGTTCAAGAAGTATCAGAAATTACTCAAGGTTTAAAAGCGATTGCTAAAGAATTATCAATACCTGTGGTTGCTCTTTCACAATTATCAAGACAAGTAGAACAGAGAGATAATAAAAAACCTCAACTATCTGATTTGAGAGAATCTGGCTCGATTGAGCAAGACGCAGATGTAGTAATGTTTGTATATAGAGAATCTTATTATTTGGAAAATAAAGAACCAAAACCAGCAACCGTAGAACATGCTGAATGGCAAGCAAAGATGAATGAAGTATCTAATCTGGCAGAATTAATTATTGGTAAACAAAGACATGGTCCAACTGGAAATGTATTTTTAGAGTTTGAGGCAATGTTTACTAAATTTAAAGATACTCAAATTAACTAAATTCCAATATAAAAGGGTAAGATGATTGCCCAATTTTATCAAAATACAATCCTAAAAAATCCAAAGGCGATATTGATATTTTTACTCTTTGCCTTGTTTACTTTTGGTTATTACTCAAAAGATTTTAAATTAGACGCTTCATCAGAGACATTACTAATTGAGGGAGACCCAGACCTTCAATATCTAAAAGAAATAACAAAAAGATACGGATCAAAAGAATTTTTAATATTAACTTACACACCTAATGAGGGAATGATTTCAGATACTTCTATAAATAACCTACTTAGTTTAAAATATAAAATTCAAAGTTTAAAATGGGTTCATAGTGTAATTACTCTTTTAGATATTCCTCTGTTAAATAATTCAGATGCACCTTTACAAGAAAGGCTTGAAAATTTTAAAACTTTAAAAGATGAGGGTATAGATAGAGAAAGAGGTTTTAATGAGATTTTAAGTAGCCCAGTATTTAGGAATTTTGTAATAAGCGAGGATGGGAAAACTTCTGGAATTATAGTTAATATAAAAAGCCAAGAACCGATAGAAAGCATCTCCAACAAAACAAAAAAGGAAATTGAAACATATAAAGATTTAATAAAAAAACAAAATCACAAAAATATTCTTGAAATTAGAGATGTTATAAAAAGTTATGATGATGTTGGAAAAATAAATTTAGGTGGTATTCCAATGATTGCTGACGATATGATGACATTTATAAAAAGCGATATAGTAGTATTTGGATTAGGTGTTTTATTATTTATTATAGTAACATTATGGTTTGTGTTTAGAAAACTAATTTGGATTATTGTTCCAATTAGCAGTTGTTTTTTTTCAGTAATAATTATGACGGGTTTGCTCGGGTTGTTAGGGTGGAAAGTTACAGTTATTTCATCAAACTTCATTGCATTAATGTTAATTTTAACAATGGCAATGAATATTCATATGTGCACAAGATTTTTACAAATTAGAGAAATTTATCCTAACAAGAAAGTTATTGAGCTTATTACTTTAACAACTAATAAAATGTTTTGGCCAATATTATACACTGCTTTAACAACTATTATTGCTTTTTTGTCTTTAATCTTCAGTGAAATAAAACCAATTATTGATTTTGGATGGATGATGACCCTTGGTTTAATTACTTCATTTATTATTACATTTACGCTACTTCCATCTCTAATAAATTTTATGCCAAAGGAAAAGATTTTTTTAAAAAGGCAGGAAGACTCAAAAATTACCTCTTTTTTTGCGAAAATTTCTTCAAATAATCACAAAACAATTTTTACTTTAACAATTGTGGTAGTCATTCTTAGTTTAATCGGAATAAGCAGACTAGAAGTTGAAAATAGTTTCATAAATTATTTTAGTAAAAAAACTGAGATTTATAAAGGGATGAAACTTATAGATGAAAAATTAGGTGGAACGACTCCACTTGAAGTAATTTTAAAATTCCCAAAAAAAGAAATTAAGAAAGCTGATGACGAAGATGATTTTGAAGATTGGGGTAACGAAGAAAATGAAAATGATGATAAATATTGGTTTACAAAAGATAAAATTGATAGAATTTCCTCTGTTCATAACTATCTAGATGATTTGCCACAAGTTGGAAAGGTTTTATCTTTTTCATCAATAATAGATGTAGCAACAATGCTCAATAACAATAAGCCTCTGGGAACATTAGAAATGGGTGTACTTTATTCTAAAATCCCTCAGAGTATAAAGACTGAAATAATTGATCCATATATCTCAATAAAAGATAACGAGGCAAGAATTAATCTAAGAATTATTGATTCTCAAGAAAATTTAAGGAGGAATGATCTCATTAAAAAAATAAATTATGACTTAAAAAATGAATTAGGTTTAAAAGAAAGTGAATTCAAACTTGGTGGAGTTTTGATTTTATTTAATAATTTACTCCAGAGCCTTTTTAAATCTCAAATACTAACTTTAGGTTTAGTGATGATAGGGATATTTGGAATGTTTATGATTCTTTTTAAAAATATCAAACTTTCTTTAATTGGTGTAGTGCCAAATTTTATAGCAGCTTTTTTTATATTGGGAGTGATAGGTTTGCTTAATATCCCACTGGATATGATGACAATTACAATAGCCGCAATCACAATTGGAATAGCTGTTGATAATAGTATTCATTATATTTATAGATTTAAGGAAGAATTTAATAACTCAAGAGATTATAATAAAACTCTTATTTTGTGTCACTCAACAGTTGGTAGAGCAATTTTAAATACCTCAATAACAATCGTTTTTGGATTTTCGATATTAGTTTTGTCAAAATTTATACCCACAATCTATTTTGGTGTTTTTACTGGACTGGCAATGTTGTTGGCTATGGTCTCAGTTTTAACGTTGCTACCTTCTTTGATATTATTGATTAAACCATTTAATAAATAATCATATGCAAGATTTTGTTGTAGATTTTTATAAAACTACAAACTTTATAGACATACTATATTTAATAATTACAATTCTTACATTAATTGGGTGTTACAGAAGAGGTTTTATTTTAAGTATTCTGTCAATGGCTAAATGGTTGCTAGCTTACATAATTACATTGATAATATTCCCAAAAGCAAAACCTTACTTAAAGGGTATAATTGATAACGAGTATGTTCTAGATATAGTTTTGGGCGTTACAATATTTGTAATCGTTATATTCTTAATTTTAATGATTAACAGAGGTGTAAGAAAAGCTGTCCGATTCACTGGCCTTGGAAGTTTAGATACAATGTTTGGATTCTTTTTCGGATTTATCAAAGCATATATTATCTCTGTATGTATCTTCTCAGGTGTACACATTGTGTATAATTATGATAAATGGCCAGTAAATTTAAGTAAATCATTAATCTTTCCATATTTAGAAAAAGGTAGTAATTATTTATTAGAAAAATTTCCTGATGAAAAAACATATCAAAAATCTAAGGAGAAAATTGAAAATATTTGATCCTAAGCTCAAAGAAGAATGTGGCATATTTGGAATAAGTAATACTAAAGATGCTTCTGCACTAACTGCCTTAGGACTTCATGCCCTTCAACACAGGGGTCAGGAAGGATGTGGTATCGTTACCTTTGATGGTAAACAATATTTTTCTGAAAAAAGATTTGGTTTAGTCGGTGATAATTTTAATAAAGAAAAAATATTAAAAAAACTTCAAGGAGATTATGCCATTGGACATAATAGATATAGCACTACAGGTGAGAATACTCTAAGGAATATTCAACCTTTCTTTGCTGATACTAACGCTGGTGGTATAGGAGTAGCTCACAATGGAAATTTAACCAATTCTATCTTTTTAAGAAAAAAATTAGTTGATGAAGGTGCAATTTTCTACACAACATCTGATACAGAAACAATAGTTCAATTAATAGCTAAATCAAAACGATCAAAAACTATAGATAAAATTGTTGATGCAATTTTTCAAATACAAGGTGGATATGCTTTGGTAATGTTAACTCAAACTTCATTGGTAGGTGTTAGAGATCCTTTTGGTATCAGGCCTTTAGTGGTTGGAAAATTAAAGAATAGTTATGTCCTAGCTTCTGAAACATGTGCTTTAGATATAATTGGTGCAAAATTTATTCGAGAAGTTGAAAATGGTGAAATTGTCTTGATTGAAAATAACGAATTAAAAAGTATCAAACCATTTCCTTCAAGAAAAGTTAGGCCTTGCGTTTTTGAATATATTTATTTTGCAAGACCAGATAGTGTGCTTGACGGAAAAACTGCATATGAACATAGAAAGAATCTTGGTTCAGAACTTGCAAAAGAAAATGATATAGATGCTGATATTGTTGTACCAGTACCAGATTCTGGAAATGCAGCTGCTTTAGGTTTTGCACAATCCTTAAACGTAAAATTTGAGCTTGGTTTAGTAAGAAATCATTATGTCGGAAGAACTTTCATTGAACCAAGTCAGAAGATTAGAAGTTTAGGTGTTAAATTAAAATTAAATGCAAATCAATCAACAATTCAAGGCAAAAAAATAATTTTAGTAGATGACTCACTAGTAAGGGGTACAACATCTCATAAAATAGTTAAAATGCTATATGATGCTGGCGCAAAAGAAGTTCATGTTAGAATTGCCTGTCCAGAAATAAAATTTCCTGATTTTTATGGAGTTGATACTCCAACCAAAAAAGAATTGCTTGCTGCTAATAAAAGTAACTCAGAAATCTGCGAGTACATAGGTGCAAAATCATTAAAATTTTTGTCAGTGAATGGAATGTATCGTGCAATTGGTTTTGATAGGAGAAATGAGAGTTATCCTCAATTGACTGATCATTATTTTACTGGGGAATATCCTGTTAAACCAATTGATGAACTCGGTGATAGTAAAATCACACAATTATCATTATTAAATACTGGATCAAATAATTAAATGAAAAAAGTAAGTTTTACTGAAATGAAAAATGGTACTAAAGAAGATTATCTTTTTTTAGACAAACATGAAAAAGATTTTGCTAGTAAAACTGCTGATAGAATATTAAGATTTATGTCTGGACTAACTGAGACTTTAGAAGGTTATCAGGTATCAAGGCTTGAGCATTCACTTCAAAGTGCTACGAGAGCTCATAGAAATGGCGAAAGTGAGGAGATGGTTGTAGCTTGTCTGTTACACGACATTGGCGATGAATTGGCACCAATGAACCATTCTGAGTATGCTGCTTCAATTTTAAAGCCCTATGTATCAGAAAAAACTCATTGGATAATTGAAAAGCATGGAGAATTTCAAATGTATTATTATGCACATCATTTAGGTGGTGATAAAAATAAGAGAGACAAATATAAGGACCATAAATATTTTCAAGATACAATAGATTTTTGCGAAAAATATGATCAAAATTCTTTTGATCCTAAATATAAGTCTTTACCATTAGAATTTTTCAAACCAATTGTAAAAAAAATTTTTTCTCGAAAACCATACTCTTCTCTTAAGAAAAATTAAAAATATAATTTATATCTATGATTACAAAAAAAGAGCAAATAATTGAATATTTTAATTCTGGAATTAAAAATCAAAATGAATTTAAAATTGGTATAGAGCATGAGAAATTTCTATTTAATAGCCAAAATAACAAGAGAATTGATTATAAAAAAATAAAGGAGATGTTTTCAGCTCTGCTTGAATTTGGATGGAATCCTGTATTAGAAAACGATAATATTATTGCGTTAAATAAGGGTGGTAAAAATATTACTCTCGAGCCGGGTAATCAAATTGAATTATCTGGTGATAAACTTATTAATATTCACCAAGCATGTGCAGAATCTTATGATTACCTATTTGAATTAAAGCAGGTCACAAAAAAACTTAATATCAAAATTGTTAGCGCAGGTTTTGATCCAATATCAAAGCTTAGTGAAATACCTAATAACCCAAAAAAAAGATACAAACTGATGACAAATGATATGCCCATGGGTGGAGAATTAAGTCTAGATATGATGTATCGAACTTGTGGAACACAATTAAATTTAGATTACAGTTCAGAAGAAGATTTTAAAAAAAAATTTAAAATAGTAAATTCTCTGGTACCTATTTCAATTGCTTTATTTGCTAATTCATCAATAGTTGAAAAGAAAAAAAGTAATTATTTATCTTACCGATCAAAAGTATGGCAAAACACTTCCCGAGGTGGTTTACCTAAATTATTCCTGGAAGATTTTGATTTTGAAAAGTATTCAGATTTTGTAATCAATTTTCCAATACTATTTATACAACAAAAAGAAAATTATTTTTCAGGAAAAGGATACAATTTTAGCGATTTCATGTTGGGAAATATAAAAGAAATAAACAATCGTCTGCCCGATGAGAATGATTTATCGACTCATTTAAGTACAATCTTTACCGAGAATAGACTTAAAAAATATATTGAATTAAGATCGATGGATACGTGTGGTTGGGATTGTCTATGTGCCGGTCCAGCATTTAATGTTGGAATGCTATATGGAAATTTAGATGAAGTTTATGAATTAATTTCTAATTGGGACAAAGATAAAATTATGAATGCATATTTAGAAGCACCACAAAAAGGTTTTAATACCCAACTTATGGGTAAAGACCTGCTTTATTGGTCTTCAGTATTATTAGATTTATCAAAAAAGGGATTGGAAAAAAGAGATATAGTCAATAAAAGTCGAAAAAATGAGACAATATTTCTAAATCATTTACAAAAAGTGATTGATAATAAAACTACAAATGCACATCATATGATTATTAAATTTTCTAAAGATGAAGATTTAACCGAATTATATGACAAATAAAATTATTGCCATCCAAGGGAATCATCCTGCTAAACTTAACCCTTTAACCGATACCAGTATTTTTTTAGCTCATGAAATACAAAAGAAAAATTATAAAATTTTCTATTATGATCCAAAGGATTTATCTATCATTAATTTTAAAGTAATTGCTAAAGGATTTTTCATCAAATTTGACTATAGAAAAAAAAAGTTTTTTGAAATCTTAAAAAAAAATAAACTGGAGCTAATTAAGTGTAAATATTTACTTATTCGCCAAGATCCTCCATTCAATTTAGAATATATTTGTTCAACTCTTATTTTAGATAAAATAAAAAAAAGAGTTAAAATTATTAATGATCCAACAGCTATAAGAAATGTTTCTGAAAAACTTTTTTCCACAAAATATCAAAAATTTATGCCAGATACTATTTTTTCACAAAATATTGATGAAATTAGAAAGTTTTTTAAAAAACATAAAAAAGTGATTGTTAAACCTATCAACAGCTATAGTGGAAATAATATACATTTATTTACTAAGTTTAATCTAAATTTTTTTCAAAAATTTATTAAGAAACACGATCATATTATGTGTCAAAAATATTTACCTAAGATCAAAGAAGGAGATAAGAGAGTTTTTTTAATAAATGGTAAAGTATGCGGTGCAATATCAAGAATTCCAAAAAAAGGCTCATTTTTAAGCAATTTAAGCAAAGGTGCAAAACCAATAAATGTAAAATTAACTGATAAAGAAATGAAAATATCAAAATTGATTAGTAAAGATTTAAAAAAAGATAAAATTTTCTTTGCTGGGATTGACTTTATAGATGAGCAACTCAATGGTGACATAAATGTTACATCACCTACTGGATTAAAAACTTTCTACGACCTTTCAAAAATAAATTTAGCATCAACTTTCTGGAAAGAATTAAAAGCTTGAAAAATCTTACAGATCAACAAAAGGGATCGTTATTAGCCTTTGTTGCGGTAATGTTTATTACACCAGACTCACTATTTATAAGGCTTTCAAATGTAGATACTTGGGGTTTAGTTTTTTATAGGGGAATTATCCCTTTTATGACAGTTTTGTTAGGTATGTTAATCATTTATAAGTTAAATTTCTTTAAAATTCTTTTCACTAGTGGTTATCATGGAATATTTTATGTAATTACATTCAGTGTAACCAATATAACTTTTGTTGTCTCTATTCAAAATACAAATGTTGCGAATACCTTAGTTATGATAGCGACTGCTCCAATGTTATCAGCTATTCTTGGAGCAATATTTCTAAAAGAACCACCTGATAAAAAAACTTGGATTTCCATAATTATTACTTTTTTAGCAATAATATATATTTTCTATGACTCTTTGAAGTTAGGTAATTTTTATGGGGATGTTTTGGGATTCGTCACCGCAATTGGTTTAGCGGTTGGAGCAGTTATAATCAGATCTGCTAAAACTAAAAATTTAGTTCCAGCTGCGGTAGTTGGTAAATTATTTGTAGCAACTTTTGCATTACTTTTCATCGAAAGTTTTGTGTTAGTTGGTAAAGATCTATTGATTGTTCCATTGATGTGTATTTTATGTGTAGCAATACCTTTTGTTTTAGTAACCATTGCTCCAAGATTTATACCTGCAGCTGAAGTTAATCTTTTTTTTCTCTTGGAAACTATAATTGGTCCAATTTGGGTTTGGTTAATAATTAAGGAACAGCCTAGTTTAGAAACACTTCAGGGTGGTCTGATTATAATAACCACTATCGCAATTCACTCATACTTAAAACTCAAAAATTCTTAAGCTTGTCACAATTAAGACTTGATTTAATAATACATCGCGAATAATTACCTCAATTTTTATGAATAAAGTTTTAAAAAACTCTTGGGCATTGTTTTTGGGAATGGGCTTCATCATGATGGCTTATGGATTCCAAGGATCTCTACTAGGCGTGAGGGCTGTTCAGGAAGAATTTAGCCTTACTTCAACTGGATTTATGATGTCTGGTTATTTTGTAGGATATTTTATTGGTGCCGCAACTATTCCAAATATAATTTCGAGAGTTGGTCACATAAGAGTTTTTGCGGCTTTTGCGTCTTTAGCTTCATTAGTTGTTTTAATTCACTCAGTAATAATTCATCCATTCATATGGTTTTTATTAAGAATACTCACAGGTGTTAGTATGGTTTGCATTTATACAGTTGCAGAAAGTTGGTTAAATGACAGATCAAGTAATAAAAATCGAGGCAGCGTTCTTTCTATTTATATGGTCATACTTTATGGAACTATGGGAATTGGAATGTTTTTACTTAATTTTAGTAGTCCTAAAAACTTTCAACCCTTTATATTAGTTTCAGTAATTACCTCTGCAGCTTTAATACCAATTTTACTGACTAAAAAGAAACCACCTAACTTTAAAAAAATACAAGCCATGAATATGAGAGAATTATATGAAGCTTCACCTTTTGGTATGGTGAGCTCTCTTTTTTATGGAACAATACAATCAGCTTTATTCACGTTGCTAGCAGTTTACGCTACCTCTATGAACTTCACAATTTTAGAAATATCAATTGTAACTTTCCTATTAGCAATATCAGGTGCAGTAGCCCAATTTCCTGTTGGTAAAATTTCCGATATTTATGATAGGAGAAGAGTAATTGTTTTTTCAACATTTGGTGCAGCAATATTTGCAATAATTGCTATATTTGTTTCAAGGCAAATGTATTTACCTGGTGGTCTTGCAACTAGCAAAACATGGTTTTATTTTTTCTTTATTCTTTTTTCATTTTGTAGTTTGCCAATGTTTTCTTTAATCCTGGCACACACAAATGATTATATTTCAAAAGAAAAATTTGTTGCAGCTGGAGCAGGACTGCAATTTGCTTTTGGATTAGGAGCTATGAGCGGGCCATTTCTTTGTTCAATATTTATGGATTTGGTTGGACCAAATGGTTTCTTTGTATTTCTCTTTATTTTTCACTCTTTCATAGGGTTTTTTGGAATATATAGAATGAAAGTAAGAAAAACTGTAGAAAATCCAGACTCTCAGTTCGTTGCTATGCCACAGACCATTACTCCTGCAGGTATTGAACTTAATCCTACTACTGAACACATAGAAGAACCATATTCAGAAAAAGTTAAAGAAATTTTAGAAAGAAAAGGTGTAAAATATAAAAAAGACGAGAACGAGGATAAAAAAGAAGAAGCGACATACTAAATATATCCCTTTCAGGTTGTAACTCATTTTAGTCAGACTACATAAATTTTTTTAAGAATCTTATTGAATAATTTTCATTTATCTAGTGAAATAATTAAAAATTAAAAAAATGCCACTAAAAAAAAAGAAAACAAAAATAAAAAAAAAAACTAACGGACTTGCTAAAATAGCATCGTTAACAACAAGTTCGTTAAGTAGCGCATTATCTAATTATAAGAAAAAAAAAGAACAAGAAAAAATCAAAGCTATTAAATTACAAAAACTTGAGGAAAGAAATTCTTATCAAAAGGAAAAAAAAGAATTGAAACTTTGGGAGGACAGGCTCAATAAGGAGAGTAGCAAAATTCGCTCAAATGAAGAAGAGCTGAGAATAAGAGAAAAACAAATTAGATCTAAAGAAGATCAACAAAAAATTGAAAGTGAAAGACTAACGAAAAAAGATGAGGAGTTGATACTCGTTGCAAAAGAATTAAGAGAAAAGGAAAAACAATTAAAAACTAGAGAAGAAGAGCAAAATAGAAAAGATATTGATTTAAAAGTAAGAGAAGATGAGCAGAAAAATAAAGAATTAAAAGAGCAAAGACGTAAAAATAGAGAATTAAAAGTATTGAAAGAAGAGGAAGATAGACAAAAAGAAGCTGAGTTTATCAAAATAAGAGAGTGGGAAGAAAAATTTGATAGAGAACAAAAGCAAAAAGAACAGCAAGAAATTAGACGAGAACAAAGGCTTATTCAAAAAGAAATCGAAAAAAGAGCGAGATTTGAGGAAATTGATAAAAATCTTAAAAGTTCATCTAGTGGATTAGAGAATTTTAATATAGATAAATCTAAAGAAAATTAATCTTTTTGTTATTGTTTTGGAAAATAATCTTTAATTTCCCCTTCTCTATAAACGTCAGCAGTACAACAATGAAGTCCACCTCCAAAAGCATAAGCATCTCTTAAATCTACTGGAATTACCTCCATACCTAACTTATCTAATTGTTCTGCTTGATATTTTTCACTTTTTTCAACACAAACTGTTTTAGGATCTAATACTAAAACATTCATTGAAAGCCAAACGGATGAATAACAGAGTGGTGGTGGTTCATTATGAGCTGGTTGAGCGGCATCAATTATTTCCCATCCATTATTTTCAAATAATTTTCTTTGATCTTTAGGTAATTTTCTTTGAGGATTATTTATAATCAAACCTTCTTTTATAGGAGTAAAGGTTGCATCTATATGAATTGGATATGGATCACCAGGAAAGTTTACTGCATGAATTCTATGATCTTTAAAATGTCTTCTCAACCAATCAATACCTTTTAAATTTGTAGTGAAACCGTGTTGTACAATTAAGTCTTTTCCAAATCGAAGTACGTCTGCTGCATCAAATAAAGGTTCTTCCTCAGTTGTCACAAAAAATTTATCTTCAGTCCACTTTAACCTTTTTTCAATTCCTATTTTATCAGACAAATAATCTTCCCTGTAATCTGCATCAGTTAATCTAGGTTTAGGAGCCGACTCATGTCTCATGTTCGGGTCTGAATTATAATATTCTTTTAAAAGAGGTCGATAGCAAAGATATTCAAACCATCTGCATCTATAACTCATAGTAGCTTCTAAAATTTCATTGCCGACAGTCAATAAAACATCTCTTGGGGGCATACAACCAAACATAGTTTCAGCTTTCCAATCAGGGGTTGAAATATTTTGATTAAAATCTATTGGTGTTGGTCTATCTACTTTTATACCACGCTTAGATAACATTTCTGAAAAATCATTTAACAATTGATTAGCTTTATCTATTGTATCTTTTGTTCTTGGACCAAATTTACCTTTCATATCAGAGTCCTCAGGAACTTTAGCATCAATCGCTGGTTCAGGAGCTGGGATACATACACCGTCTGCCCTTCCAACAATTACATGTTTTAATGGATCCCACTCATTCCAACTATTTACAATGACTTTATTTCTATCCATTAAATTTAATTTAGCGCGATGTATCTCTTATTCCACCTCATGATAAGGCTATAATAAATAATTGATACAAAAAGAAAGAAACCTCCCACTATTGTGTTAGTAGATGGAATTTCATTAATTCCGAACAATGGTAACCATACCCAAAAAATTCCTCCAATAACTTCTGTGAGAGACAATAATGTCAACTCTGCTGCTTGGATTGCTTTAGATCCTATAGAATATAAAATAAGACCTAAACACACTAATACCCCATGTAAAGAAAACATTGCACTATTATAACTTGTAGCAAAAAAGGGTTGTTTATTGACCAAAATCATAATCGTAGCAGTTATGAAACAAAATAAACCTGCAACAGCTACTGTTGTGAATTTTGGAGTTTCTTTTCTCCATCTTAAAGTGACTGAAAAAATTGAAAATCCTATTGATGATGTAAGTCCAAAAACAAAACCTATTAAAGAATTTTTTTCGGTATTACCAACAGCCATGATTATAATGCCAACAGTTGCAATAAGTATTGATATCCAGACATTTAGAGAAATTTTTTCTTTTAAAAACAAAAAAGCTAATAATGCTGTAAAAAAAGGCATTGCAGCTAAACATAATAAAGTGATTGCTGCAGTAGTGTTCGTTATCGAATAAATAAATGAAATCATTGCAATACCAAGACCCATGCCACCAACAATTCCTGATTTACCTACTTTTTTGTAATTTTTGTAAAAATTTATTCCCTCTTCAAAATATAAATATAAATTTAAAATAATAAAAATAGTTAAACCTCTACCAAAAATATATTGCCAAGGAACCATATGAGGATCATTCATATATCTCACTACCAAAGGACCAAACGACCAAAGTATCCCTGCAAATAAAACGACCGGTACAGCTATTTTTTCATTTCTAAGTTCAACCATAATCGAATATTTAGATCTAATTGATTAGTACTACAACATAAAATAAATTGTTATACAAAGTATTAACACTAATATAATAAATTAATATGAATTTGGATATTCTTAAAATAGCCTCTGATACCAACAATAACAAAAGTATCAAAAACTATACACACCACTCAAAATTGAAAAATTCAATGTGCGGTGATGAGATGCAAATAGATTTGGTTATCAGAAAAAATAAAATTATTGATTTTGGTTATCAAGGTAAGTCCTGTGTTTATTGTCAAGCTTCAGCAAGTTTACTTTCAAAAATTTCAATGAATGAAAATAAATCTAAAATTAATCAATTGTGCGACGATGCAAAACATTATTTTGAGGGAAACGTTGAAAATATTGAAAAAAAATGGAAATCGCTTAATAAAATATTCAATAATAAAAATCTATCTCGTAAAGAATGTATTTTATTACCTTTTAAAACAATAAAAAAGATAGTATCAAAATAATTACATGGGTAATTTAAAACAATCTTTTATCGCAGGATTATTTTCAATCATAACTATAGGTATTTTAACTTTATTAACTTACAAAACTGAATTTGGAATTTTTCTTATTGCATCTTTTGGATCATCAATGGTTCTGTTGTATGGATATCCCGAAAGCCCCTTTGCCCAACCCAAAAATGTTTTTTTTGGGCATCTAGTAACTGCAACTGTAGGAATGTTTTTTTTATATTTAATTCCTTTGCCATTATTTATAATTATACCATTAGCAGTTGGTTTTGGAGTGGGTCTAATGATATTGCTAAATGTAACCCATCCACCCGCAGGTGGAAATCCAATTATAGTTATTATGGGCAGTGTCTCACTAGACTATTTGTTAAGCCCAATAATTTCAGGATCAATAATTATTCTGGTTTTTGCCATCATAATTAATAGATTTATACTTAAAAAGAGTTATCCGAAAACAAGATAATTTGTTTGCTAGCAACATTAAAATAATGTTAGATGTCTCAAAATAAATTAATGATCGAAAGTAACGCAGGAGAATAAATGAAAATATTATGTGTATTATATGATGATCCAAAAGGAGGAATGCCTAAGTCATACCCACTTAAAGATCTTCCTAAACTAGAAAAATATCCAGATGGAATGACTCTACCTTCACCAAAAGGAAGAGATTTTAATCCAGGAGAATTGTTAGGATGTGTTTCAGGAGAATTAGGATTAAGAAAATTTTTAGAAAGTAATGGACATGAGTTAATAGTTACTAATAGTAAAGATGGAGATGGATGTGAAGCAGATAAGCATATCGTTGATGCTGATATAGTAATTTCTCAACCTTTTTTCCCATATTATTTAACTAAAGAAAGAATTGCTAAAGCTAAAAACTTAAAAATGGCTATTACAGCTGGAATCGGCTCTGATCACGTGGATTTACAAGCAGCTATGGATAACAAAATTGATGTAGTTGAAGTAACTTTTTGTAATTCAAGATCTGTTGCTGAACACATCGTAATGATGATTGTATCAATGGTAAGAGACTATCACAACCAACATAGAATTGTTAATGAAGGTGGATGGAACATAGCAGATGCTGTGCAAAGATCTTATGATGTTGAAGGTATGCATATTGGAACTGTTGCTGCTGGCCGTATCGGTTTAGATGCATTAAGAAAAATGAAACCATTTGATGTACACTTACATTATTTTGATAGACATAAATTACCAGATAGTGTTGAGAAAGAATTAAACTTAACATTTCATGAGTCAGTAGAGTCTATGGTTAAAGTTTGTGATGTTGTAACTATAAATTGCCCTCTTCATCCTGAGACTGAGAACTTATTTGACGATGCAATGATAAGTAAAATGAAAAAAGGTGCTTATATTGTAAACACTGCAAGAGGTAAAATTTGTAATCGTGATGCAATTGCAAAAGCATTGAAGAGTGGTCAACTAAGTGGTTATGCTGGAGACGTTTGGTTTCCACAGCCAGCTCCAAATGATCATGTATGGAGAACAATGCCTAACCATGGAATGACACCTCACACTTCAGGAACATCTTTGTCAGCTCAAACAAGATATGCTGATGGTGTAAGAGAAATCTTAGAATGTTTCTTTGAAGGAAAAGAAATTAGAGATCAATATCTTATCGTCAAAGATGGACAATTAGCTGGTATGGGTGCTCACTCATATAGTAAAGGATCTGCTACGGGTGGTTCTGAAGAAGCAGCTAAATATAAGAAAAAATAAATCATTCTTTTAATTATTAAAGGTAAGCTACTTTAAGTAGCTACCTTTAATAACCTAGACTCAATTCTCAATTTTTGTATAAATTTTTAGTCATGAGATTTTTATTATTTATATTTCTAAACTTAATAATTACTAATTCAGTATTTGCATCTGAAAAAAGTAAAGCATATTTTGCCGGTGGTTGTTTCTGGTGTATGGAGGAGTCTTTTGAAAAATTAACAGGTGTTGAGAAAGTGATTTCAGGATACTCTGGTGGAAAAACCGAAAATCCAACCTATAAAGAAGTTACTTATGGAAATACAGGTCACCTTGAAGTTGTAGAAGTAATTTATGATGCAAGTTTAATATCTTACGAAAAATTACTTAAAAATTTTTGGCTAAATATAGATCCATTTGATCCTTATGGTCAGTTTTGTGACAAAGGTTATAGCTACAGATCTGCAGCTTTTTATACAAACAAAAAGGAAAAAGATTTAATTGAAAAAGATTTTAAAAGACTAGAAAAAAAATTTAATAAAAAAGTTGTTACTTATATTAAAGAATTTGAAAAATTTTATATAGCTGAAGATCGTCATCAAGATTATTATCAAGTATATTTTTTAAATTATTTAAAATATAAAAAAGCTTGTAGAAGAGAAGAGATTTTAAATAGAATTTGGAAAATGTAGCAATTTATGAAAAATAATATCAATTGGAATTTTGATAACACATATTCCAAATTGCCTGAACCGTTTAGAGAAAAGATAAATCCAGTAAAAGTTAAAAATCCTAAATTGATTTTATTAAATGAGTCTTTGGCGAAGGATTTAAATTTAGACTTTTCTGAAATAAGTCAGTCTGAATTATCGGCCATATTTACAGGAAACGAATTGCCAAAAAATAGTAATTCAATAGCACAAGCTTATGCAGGTCATCAATTTGGCCATTTTACAATGCTTGGTGATGGTAGAGCAGTTTTGATTGGAGAACATGTATCTAAAAATAATCATAGAAACGATATTCAATTTAAAGGCTCGGGAAAAACTGCTTTTTCAAGAAATGGAGATGGTAGAGCAGCGTTAGGGCCTATGCTTAGAGAATATTTAATAAGTGAAGCAATGTATGCCTTAAATATACCAACGACGCGAAGTCTAGCGGTCGCTAAAACTGGAGAAAATGTAATTAGAGAGACACAATTAGAAGGTGCTATACTCACCAGAGTAGCATCAAGTCATATTAGAGTAGGAACTTTTCAGTATATTGCGGCAAGGAATCAAAAAGGTGAGTTAGAGACATTGTTTGATTATGTTGTCAAAAGACATTACCCAGAAATTGAAAATTCAAAAAATAAAGCATTAGATCTTTTAAAAGTTGTTTTAAATAAACAGATTGATTTAGTTGTCAATTGGATGAGAGTTGGATTTATTCATGGTGTAATGAATACAGATAACATGAGTATAGCTGGTGAGACCATTGACTACGGACCATGTGCTTTCATGGATATTTATGATCCAAAAACTGTATTTAGTTCAATTGATAAATTAGGAAGATATGCTTATTGCAATCAGCCTGTTATAACAAAATGGAATCTTTCGAGATTTGCTGAGTGCTTGATACCCTTGATTGATAAAGACCAAGACACAGCTGTAAAATTAGCAACTGAAATAATCGATACTTTTGAAAAAACATATGAGGAAAAGTGGTTAAATATGATGAGGGCTAAGCTAGGCTTACTCGGTACGGATAAAAAAGATAAGTATCTAATTTTAGACTTACTCACTTGGATGCATCAAAATAAAGTTGATTACACAAATACATTTTGCCACTTAATGAACTTTAAAACTCAAGAAGATAATATTTATGAAGGGGCTGATTTTAGCAACTGGAAAAAAAGGTGGCAGGAAAGATCATCAAGTCATGATAATTCAAAGGAAAAGCATAAAAAATTAATGAGAAGTACAAACCCTCTTTTAATTCCAAGAAATCATATAGTTGAAGATACTCTTAGAGATGCAGATCAAGGAAATTTGGAACCTTTGCTTAACTTTTTAAAAATCTTAAATAGCCCCTATACTGATCAAAAAGATATCAGTGAATACCAAATATTATCCAGTTCAAGTGAAAATTATCAAACTTTTTGTGGAACTTAATTAAAGAACATATGGCTCATGTCTAGCCTGTTTGCCTAAAACTCTTTCGACCGCCATATTTGAAATATCAATTGATTGATAAGCACCCGTCGTAATCAATTCTGTTAATGCTCTACCAATTCCTGGGGCTTGCATTAATCCTCTTCCTGTAAACCCTGTTGCTAAGTAAACATTTTCAAATTTTGGATGTTTTCCAACAACTGCATTGTTATCAAGTCGATTGCAATCATAATATCCAGCCCATCCACCAGTTAATTTTAATTCTTCCATAGCCGGTATTCTATGAGCTAATGCTGGCCAAACCAATTCTTCAAAATCACCCCATGCAGGTTCAAGATCTTTGGCATCAAAGACTGATTTTGGTGAACCAGCTAAGTATTCTTTACCTTCAGGTCTCCAATAAACTCCTGTTGTTAGATCTCCTGTTAATGGCATTTCAGGAATATGTTTTGGGCACTTTACTCTGAAAACTGTATGTTTTTGAGGTTCAACAGGGATATCTTCTAAAAGCTCTTTAGTCCAACATCCAGCTGCTGAAATAATTGTCTTGGCATTAATTTCTGAAAGAGATTTAACTTCACCCTTAACAAATTCTGCACCAAGATCAATCGCTTTACTTTTTAGAGCGCTATGAAACATGAAGGGGTCAATCCATCCCTCACTTTGATTGTCAGTAAAAGTTGCTGTTTCAATTCCCTCACTATTGATATACGGAAAAACATTATTCAACTCAGAGCCTTTGATATTTTTTGTTCCTGCATCACAAGCTTTATGATTTTCAAGCGCTTTATATTGTTCGTCTGCATGCTCAGGTCCAAACATTAATAAATAACCATTTGTCACCATACTAGCAGTGGGTTTTGGATTTTTTTCAGTTTTTAATAAATCTGGAATTTGAAAAATAAATTCTCTCGCAAATTTTCCTAATAAAATATTTTCTTTTTGGAAAAATTGTCTTCTAAAGCCACCTAATGACAAAGGAAAAGAAGCAGTTTTATAAGTTGGGTCTTTTTCTATAACTTTAACTTTTCTGCCCTCTTTTGATAAAAAGTAAGCAGTCGCAGCTCCAATTATTCCACCACCAACTATTACAACATCATCCATTAATTTAATATTAGTAAGTTAATATTCAGAAATAATGCATAGCAACACCAAAGTAAATAGGGAATCATTAGATAATAACTCACAAAATTGACACGCTTATATCTAATTACTAAAGTAATTATTAAACCAATTAAGATTACCAAAACAACTAAAGCTAAAAAAATTTGGTGTAATCCAAAAAAAACGATACTCCAAGTTGTATTAAATATAATATGAATAAAATAAATATAAATCGTGTTCATGTCTCTACTTTTACTATGCCAAAAAAACCAAATAGCGACTGTCATCATTAGATATAGCGTTGTCCAAACAGGTGCAAATATCCAATCAGGTGGGTTAAAATCAGATTTGACTAATTGAGAATACCAAGGGTCTTTAAAATTAATTGTGACTAAACTTCCAATAAATGAGGCTGAAAATGTGATAATAAAAAAAAGTATGAATGATAAAAATTTATTTTTCAACATTAAAGTATTATACATCTTTAGATAATGAATAAAAAAACAATTTGGATAACTGGTGGCAGTACTGGAATCGGCAAAGCTCTTGCAATAAAATTTGCTAATGAAGGGTGGAATGTTGCTATTTCAGCCAGACGTGAAAATCTTCTTAATGAGATTGCAGACAATCATGAAAATATAAGTCCATTTCCATTAGATGTGACCGATAAATCAAAATGTAAAGAGGTTTTTGAAAGAATTAAGAATAAATTTGAAAATATAGATATTTGTTTTTTTTCCACTGGCACATGGAATCCAAAAAAAGAAAGAGATATTGATGTTGAACAAATTGAGGAAGTTTTTAAGATTAATTTTTTTGGGACATTGAATGCTATCAAAGCAGTTGAAGAATATTTTAAAAAAAAGAAAAGTGGAACAATTACTATCGTTTCCTCAATTGCTGGTTATAGAGGTTTACCAAATTCAACTGGATATGGACCTTCGAAATCTGCTCTAAATAATTTAGCAGAAAGTCTATATTTTGACTTTGGTCGATCAAATGTCAGAGTATGTTTGGTATCTCCAGGTTTTATCAAAACTCCAATGACTGATAAAAATGATTTTAAAATGCCTTTTTTAAAAACTACTGAATATGCGGCTGAAAAAATATATGATGGCTTGGTTAATAAAAAAACTTTTGAAATTCATTTTCCAAAATCATTAACTATTGTACTAAAAATCTTAAGTTTTCTTCCTAGTAAGATTTATTTTGGTTTAGTTGGAAAATTAACAAAATATCAAAAGAGAGATTAATCTTTTACAAATACTACTGTCAATTCAGCAACTTTAATTCCAAATTTAGTCATTGTAGCTCTATTAATTGCTACTCGATCATCCTGTTTAAAAATCCAATCATCGAAAGTAATCTTAATTTCTTTACCTTTTACTGGAACTAATAAAACATACTCAAATTTAAATGCGGGACCATATGAATATCCCCTGGCTTTACCAACTACGTCTCCAGCAGTTCCCTCATAATTGTTGTCGTCTATTTTAGTAATTTGCCATTGTCTAGTTTGTACTTCACCGTCATCCCAATTAAATTTTTCATCAAGAATTAATTGCTTGCCATCCCACTTCCCATCTAAGTCTGCTGAAAATTGTCTAGTAACTTTTCCAGATCTATTCTGAAGAACTCCCCAAGCTTTAACATTGCCTGACAAGTAATTTTCTATGATTAATCTCGGTTCTTTACCTTTAAAATCTTCTGGTTTCATATCGCTATTATTTGAGCAGTTTGTAATTAAGAATAAAGAGATTATCAATAAAATTGATCTTAAGTTTATTATTTTACTCACAAGCCCCCGTTATTTATTTATTTTGAATTGAAAATTGTATCAGATCAATATTTTTCGATTTAAATCCAGCCTCACAATAAGATAGGTAAAACTCCCACATTCTTTTAAAAGTTAAATCAAAACCTTGTTTTTTAATGAGATCCCATTTTCTATTAAATTCATTTTTCCAAATAGCTAATGTATTTGCATAATGATCAGCATATGAGTCGTAAGACTTTATTGTTAAACCATTGTCTGAAACATATTTGTTTAAGCTATTTTTACTTGGCAAAAATCCTCCTGGAAAAATATATTTTTGAATAAAATCTTGTTTCGTTTTATATCTATTAAATAAACTATCATCTATTGTAATTGCTTGAATGGCTGCCCTACCATCTGTAGAAAGGTTTTTCTTAATAGTTTTAAAATAACTTTCCAAATAATTTTGCCCTACAGCCTCAATCATTTCTATGGAGGCTATTGAATTATATTTATTCTTTAAATCTCTATAATCTTTTATTTCAATATTTACTTTTTCATTTAAACCACAATTATGAATCCTTCTTTTTGCATATTCAAATTGTTTTTTTGAAATAGTAATACAATCTAATTTTACATCATATTTTTTTCCTAAATATTCTGCAAAACCACCCCAGCCACATCCAATTTCTAAAACCCTATCGCCATTGTTTGGTTTTATTAAATCTATCATTTTTTGATATTTGTTGTTTTGTGCCTCTGAAAGATCTTTGGTGGTATCGCTAAAAATTCCGCTTGAGTAAGTTAAAGTTTCATCAAGCCATAAAGAAAAAAAATCGTTTCCTAAGTCATAATGTTTTGCAATATTTTCTTTACTTCTATTCTTTGTATTTCTTATAAAAATCCCTTTTAAAAAATTTATAATTGGAAAATCGAGTAAACCTGAAAACTTGTATATAATTTTGATATTTCGAGCTGTTATTTCAATTAGATTAGATAAATTATCAGTTTCAAATTCTCCTCTCATGTAAGACTCAGCAAAACCAATGCTGCCACCCTTTATGAGATTAAAAGAAAAATTTGGTTTTTTAATTTTCAATTTAGCTTTTAAATTATCCTGAGGATTTCCAAATTTAAAAACTTCTCCTTGATAATTTGTAATTTCTAGAAATCCAACATTTATTCCGGCTAATATGTTAAAAACCAGTTTGTCTGAAAGTCTATTTAAGGACATTAATTTTCAAAAGATATGTTGTTTCTTATTTTTAATTTTTTTTGGATAAACTTTATTCCTTTAGTCCATAATTTAAACGCTTCAAAATGTATCGCTGCAATAATTTTGAACGTCATTAGGGGATGTTTTAAATAAGATTTAATTAACTCTGAAGTTGTAAAATCTTTTCTTTTCCCATCTTGAGAGGCATATAATATTTTCTCGTTCAATTGATATTGATCTATGATTACTGAGATCTTATCTGCAGGTTTTAAAATTCTAAAAAAATAACTACAATTCATTTCAATGAATGGTGAAACATGAAATTTTTTCTCACAATTGTGTTGCAATAAATTGTCATTTTTTACTTTAAAAACATAAGTGTGTTGCTCACCAAAAGTATTTTTGACTTCATATAATATGGATATCAAATCATTGTTATTATTGTACACATAAAAAACACTTAATGGATTAAAAACATATCCAAAGATTCTTGGGTAACATAAAAGTTTAATTTTAATATTTTCATTACTAATATTATTTTGTTTAAGATTTTTTTTAACCCAATCAGTTAAGAGTGATCCATCTCTATCTCCATGATCTTTATCAAAAAAACTAATTAAATTAAATTTATTGTATGAAAAAAAATTAATCGTTTTATCTAATTTTTCTAATTCAGAAAGATCAATTAAAAGTGAAAATACCCTGTACTTAAAAAAGTGTATCTTTGGTTTAAATCTTTTGTGAATTACAGCGCCATTATATATACAACTAGTCATTAAGGGTTTTAAGCATTTCAATAGATGATTTTATTCCATCTTCATGAAAACCGTAACCAAAATAACTACCACAATAAAGAATATTTCTTTTATTTTGTAAATTTGTAAGCTGACTTTGAAAATTAAGTGCAGATTGATCAAAATATGGATGTGTAAATCTTACTTTTTTTAAAATTTTCTTCTCATCAATTTTAAAATAAGGATTTAAGGTAAGAAAAATATTTTCATCACATTTAAGGTTTTGTAATAAATTTAACCAATATGTAATTGAATTTTTTTCTATTTCATCCTTTTTCATTGATGAATTCCATGAACACCAAGCTTTTTTATTTTTTGGCATAGCTTGTTCATCGGTATGAATATAGGCAATATTTTCCTTATACTTATAATTTGAAAGCACATTCTTTTCTTGGTCGGTTGGATTATCAATTATTGATAAAGCTTCATCTGCATGTGTTGCTAAAACAACTTTGTCGTATCCAAAATATTCACTTTCTCCACCATAATATAAATCTATACCTGTTGTTTTTGTTTTTATTTTTTTGATTGGATAGTTTTTGAAATGTTCACCGCTGATTTTTGAAATAATGTTTTGAACATAAGCTCTACTTCGATTTGATACAGTATACCACTGAGGTCTATTTTTTAATTTAAACAAACCATGATTTTGGAAAAACTTTAAGAAAAATCTTAACGGCATTTGACTGGCAGCACTTGGTGGCATTGACCATATAGCTGAGACCATCGGTATCAAATGAAAGTTGATAAACTCTTTTGAAAGATTTTCCTTTCTCAAATAATCACCAAGTGTAGTCTCTTGATCAATTTTTTTTATATTATCACATTTTTTGTAAAACTTTATTATATCAAAAAACATTTTGAGGAATCTTAGATTAAACAGATTGGTCTTATTTGAAAAAATTCCATTTAATCCTCGACCGCAATATTCGAATGAAGATTTTTCAACTGATACAGAAAAAGACATATCGCTTTTTTCAATTGCAATATTATTCTCTTCGAAAAAATTTATTAAATTTGGGTAAGTTGCATAATTAAATACAATAAAACCTATATCAACAGGAACTTTTTTTGTACCAAACGATAAATCAATAGTATGAGAGTGACCACCGAAACGATCTTCCTTCTCGAAAAGATCTACATGATGTTTTTTTGATAAGTAATATGCAGCGCTTAATCCTGATATGCCTGAGCCGACAACAGCAATCTTCATTAATTGTTAAGCTGCATCTTCTTTAAATTCATCTATGCTTGGACAAGTACAGAATATATTCTTGTCACCATAAACATTATCAACTCTTGCAACTGGAGGCCAAAATTTATTGGCTCTTAAGAATTTTGCTGGATAAGCAGCTTCTGCTCTTGAGTATTTATGTGTCCAATCATCAGAGGCTAGTTCGCTGTCTGTGTGAGGAGCATTTTTTATTGGATTATCTATTTTATCAAATTCACCTGATTTAATTTTTTCAATTTCTTCTTTAATCTTAATTAAAGTATCACAAAATCTATCGAGTTCTGACAAGCCCTCACTCTCAGTTGGCTCTATCATCATTGTACCAGCTACTGGCCATGACATAGTTGGTGCATGAAACCCATAATCTATTAATCTTTTTGCGATATCTTCTTCGGTTACTCCTGTCTCTGATTTAATATTTCTAATATCAATAATACATTCATGAGCAACATTTCCATTTGATCCTTTATACAAAATTGGAAAGTGATCTTTTAGTCTATGAGCAATATAATTTGCATTTAATATTGCTACTTCAGTAGCAAGCTTTAACCCTGTTGATCCCATCATTTTAATGTACATCCAAGAGATTGATAGAATACTTGAACTACCCCAAGGAGCTGCCGAGACTGCTCCAATGCCAGATGTTGGTCCACAATCTTTAATCACTGGATGATTAGGTAGATAAACTTGTAAATGTCTTTTACAAGCAATTGGTCCCATACCTGGCCCTCCACCGCCATGTGGAATACAAAATGTTTTATGTAAATTAATGTGACAGACATCTGGACCAAAATTTCCAGGCTTTGCAACTCCAACTAAGGCGTTTAGATTTGCTCCATCCATGTAAACCTGCCCACCATGTTTGTGAACTAATTCACAGATATCAGTTATTTTTTCTTCAAATACTCCATGGGTAGATGGATAAGTTACCATTAGTGCCCCAAGATTTTCCGAATGTTGTTCAGCTTTTTTCTTTAAATCATCAAAATCAACATTTCCCTCTTTATCACAATTAACAACTACCACCTTCATTCCAACCATTTGTGCACTTGCTGGGTTAGTACCATGTGCTGAACTTGGAATTAAACATATATTCCGATTAGCCTCACCTCTATCTAAATGATACTTTCTGATAACCATTAAGCCCGCATACTCACCTTGAGCACCTGCATTAGGTTGCAAAGAAACACCTGAAAAACCAGTTATAGAACGCAACCAATTTTTTAGATCAGTAAATAAATCTCTAAAACCTTCCATTTGTTCAATTGGGACAAACGGATGAGGTTCTGCAAATTCTTTCCATGATATTGGGATCATTTCGGCAGCAGCATTTAATTTCATTGTACAAGAACCAAGTGCAATCATAGTTCTATTCAATGCTATATCTTTATCTTCTAATCTTTTTAAATATCTAAGCATTTCAGTTTCTGAATGATATGAGTTGAAAACTGGATGTTTTAAATATTTTGAAGTTCTTAATAAATTTTTTGGAAGATTAGGTAAACTTACCGATGGATCTTCTTTTTTGATTGATTCTGCTGCATTAAAAATTTTTAATAGTTGATTTACTCTATATACATTTTTTCTCTCATCAAATGAGACAGCAAGCATTTCAGAATTTACTTTTCGAATATTAACTCTCTGATTCAGAGCATTCTTATAAATTTGATCAGTCTTTTCTTTGGTAATAATTGTTACAGTGTCAAAAAAATTATTCGAATAAAGCTCGTATCCAGATTGTTTTATTTTATCAGCAAAACTTTTTGCTAATTGAGACACTCTTTCTGAAATATTTTTAATTCCATCCGGACCATGATAAATAGCATATGCTGCTGATACAATTGCTAATAAAGCTTGGGCAGTACAAATATTACTCGTCGCCTTATCTCTTCTGATATGTTGCTCTCTAGTTTGTAATGATAATCTATATGCTTTATTACCATGTCTATCAACTGATACACCTACAATCCTTCCAGGCATTGATCTTTTAAACTCATCTTTTGTAGCAAAAAAAGCTGCATGTGGACCTCCATACCCCATTGGAATTCCAAATCTTTGGGAGCTTCCAACTGCAATGTCAGCACCAAGTTCTCTCGGTGTTTTTAATTTTGCTAAAGCCAACAGATCACAAGCTAATACCGCCTTCCCATTCTTTTTGTGAATTTTGCTAATTGCTTCACTTGGGTCTTTAATATCTCCTAAAGTTCCTGGATATTGTAAAATTCCACAAACTAAATCCTCTTTTAGTTGATCTAAAACTTCATCTTCTTTTCCGACTAAAACCTTTAAACCCATAGGTTCAGCTCTTGTTTGAATTACATTTATTGTTTGAGGGTGACAATCTTCAGAAACAAAAACTAAATTACTATCTTTTTTATTTAATCTGTGACTTAGACCCATTGCCTCTGCTGCTGCTGTGCCTTCATCTAATAAAGATGCATTGGCAATATCCATCCCTGTAAAATCAACAATCATTTGTTGAAAGTTTAATAACATCTCAAGTCTTCCTTGAGCTACCTCAGGCTGATAAGGTGTATAGGAAGTATACCAACCTGGATTTTCTAATATATTTCTCAAAATTACATAAGGTGTATAAGTTCCATAATAACCCATACCAATAAAATTTGAGTAAACTTGATTTTTTTTCGAAATTGCTCTTAACTTTCTTAACGCCTCGTACTCTGAATTTGAATCACCAATATTTAATTCGCCTTTAAACTTTATTTTTTCTGGAACAGTGTTGTCAATTAAATCATCTAGTGACTTGTAGTTTAATTTTTTTAACATTTTTGATTGGTCTTCTTCAGAAGGACCGATATGTCTTCTTAAAAAATCTTTTTCTGAATTTGGTAACATTATGCTGAAGTCTCCTTTGCAAATTTATCGTAATCGTCTTTGTTCATTAAAGTATCCATTTCTGATGGATCTTTTATTTTTAGTTTAAAAAACCACGCTGAGTCCTCTGGGTCTTGATTAATCTTTGATGGATCATCTACTATAGCTTGATTGGTATCAACTACTTCACCACTCATAGGGGTATATACATCGCTAGCAGCTTTGGTTGACTCTACAACTCCAGCTGTACCATCTTTCTCTACGCTAGAACCTTTTTCTGGAAGTTCTGCAAAAACTATATCACCTAACATCTCTGTAGCATGTTTTGTGATACCAATTGTTGCAACATCTCCATCTAATTTAATCCACTCGTGCTCTTTTGAATATTTTACTTCACTCATTAGTTTACCCCTTTGACATAACTTTTTTTATAAAATGGTAAGCTGCAAATACTTGCAGGATGTTTTTTACCTCTGACTTCTAAAAATACTTTAGTATTTTTTTTTGAAAATTCATTTTCCACATAACCCATTGCAACAGGTCCATTAACACTTGGTCCAAATGTACCACTTGTGATTTCGCCAATATGAACATCTGATTGATTAAATATTTTTGTTTTTTCTCTAGCAATAATTCTGCCCTCAGGTTTAATTCCAACTCTTATTTTACTGACACCATCATTTAATTGTTTAATAATTATGTCAGAGCCAATAAAATCTCCCTTGGAGATTCTTTCTTTTGAAATAGCCCATTTCAAATTTGCTTCCACTGGAGTTTTGTCTTTATCAAGATCATGACCATAAAGACATAAACCTGCTTCCAATCTTAATGTATCTCTTGCTCCAAGACCTATCAATTTAGATCCTTTGTTGATTAATTCTCTAGTTAATTGGTCTACAAAATCATTTACAATTGATATCTCAAAACCGTCTTCACCTGTGTAACCAGATCGCGTAATATAAACTTTCTGATTTTCAAATGTAAACCAGTTTCCAGACATAAAATTTAGATCTTTCACACCATTAATAACATCATTAAGAATTTCTGATGATTTAGGACCCTGAATGGCAATTAGAGATCTATTTTCATCCAGAACCATTTTGTACTTATCCTCAAGAAATTCTTTTAGAATTTTAAAGTCATTATCTTTACATGCTGCGTTGAGGATTATCAAAAAGCCTTCTTTTGTTTTTGTGATAATTAAATCATCATGTATCCCAGCATCTTTGTCCATTAAGAAGTTGTATTTTGAATGATTTAATTTTAAATTTTTAAGATCTAAAGGAAAAATTTTTTCTAAATCTTTGATTAAGTCTTCACCACCATAAATAAATAGCTGACCCATATGGGAAACATCAAAGATACCTGAGTGATTTCGTGTGAATTTGTGTTCCTCTACAATACCTTCCGAATATTGTATCGGCATTTGATAGCCTGCAAATTCAACAAATTTTGCATTACAATCTTGATGTAATTGGTACAGCGATGTTTTTTTTGTTTCCATATTAACTCTTTGTACCCATCTGTATATTTGCCTGAGAGTTTTGCTCCTTCGGCGAGAATTAAATCTCTTTCCAGAGTTAATATGTTACGGTCCTTTTTGCCTGAGAGATTCCTGGGTGGTTGCTCCTTCGGCGCTACGATAATCTGTAGTCTCTCCCGTGGCAGGATATTCTTACATGTGTGGAAAAAAGTCAATCAGAAACAATTTTTTTTTGTTTACTTAAAAGCGAGTAAAATTGTAATAAAACCGCAGAAAGTATAATTGCGCCACCAATTAATCCAAATACAGAGGGTCTTTCACTCACAAAAAGGAATGCCCATATCGGTCCTAGGACAGATTCGGATAACATTATGATTCCTACCATTGCAGAAGGTGTTGTTCTTGCACCGATAGTTATAAATATAAAACCAAAACCAACTTGAAAAAAACCTGCGAGAAAACCCAAAAAGATATCATGAGGAGAAATCATGATTTTAGTGGAAAGCAAAAAACCGATTAAACATGAACTCACGCCGGCAACAAACTGGGCAGGCACCATATCCACAGAGGGAAATTTTCTAACAATCATTATTAAAACTGCAAAAGTAATTGGCATTGTAAAAGCTGCAAGGTTTCCAGATAATTCTCCAGGAGATAATGAGTTGCCAACCATTAATAAAACGCCTGTCATCGCCAGACAGATTGAAAACAGAGTAATTAAATTTATTTTTTCCTTAAGGAAAAAATACCCGAATATTGCAAGAAATAGTATTTGGAGTGAAATGATAAAATTAGTATTGGCAACAGTGGTATTGTACATAGCAAACACATATCCACAAAAACCAAAAGATAAAATAATTCCACCAACAAATCCTGGTAATCCGGACTTATAAAACGATTCAATTGTTTTTCCTTTATAACTTAAAATTAAGAAAGCTAGAACTGTTAAAGAAAAAAATAAAGATCTCCAAAATAGAATTTGCCATAATGTAGCTCCCTCAAAAGATTTTACAATCAATCCACCAAAGCTTAAACTTAATGCACCTAAAAAAATTAATAGTGGTCCGGGTAAGTTTCTTATAAAATTCATTAAATTTGTGAAATTAAATTTTGTGTCTCCAAGTCATATAGTTTAAATAATGTTTCTGCATCAGCTAATTCGACTTTTTTAAATTTAATCTTTGAACCTGGGGTTAATTGAACTAACTTGTCATAATCTGCGCTGATCACAACTCCTATTTTAGGATAACCTCCAATAGTTCCATGATCTGAAAGCATAATAATCGGATTTCCATCTGCGGGTACTTGAATAACACCTTTTAATAAACCTTCTGATTTAATATTGGTATCAACAATATTTTCTATTTTTGATCCCTCTAGTCTCATACCCATACGATCTGATAATTTTGATATTACAAATTCTTTCTCAAAAAAAATCTTTTTTCCTTCATCAGAAAAATAGTCAAAATTTGTTCCTTGGATAACTCTGATATTTTCAATTTTTGTATTAATGTAATTTAATTTTTTATCACTTAAATTTTTATTGATATTTAAAATATAAATCTTTTGTCCATCTTCTATTTTTTTTCCATTATTTGCACCAATATTTGCTTTTGTGTTAACAGAGCAACTTGACCATTGATAATTAACATCAAATTCACCACTTACTGCTAAATATCCATAAACAGATTTATTAGTGCTTATAATATCTAATTCATCACCATTTTCTAAAGCGAAAGATTGATAACATTTTCCCTCGATAGTATTGTTTTTTTTTCTAATTATAAATTTTACATCCCCCGTGATTGCAAAATTAATACTTTCACCAAAATACTTTAACAAAGGACCTTGATAAGCAAATTCAATTATTGGAAAATTTACTTCATTACCAACAAGTTTGTTAGAAATTTGAAAATTTCTATTATCCATTGCTCCACTAAATGGAATACCAATATGATAAAGATTGCTTCTACCCTGATCTTGAAATGTTGTGTTAATTCCAGCTCTTTTTATTTCAAAATAATTTTTATTCATTGTAATTGTAATATTGTTCTTTGGTAATTTGCTCAAAAGTAACTACATCACCTGGATTAATTAAATTTGGATTATTCTCATTAGTGCTATCAAAAATAACTTGTGGTGTATTTCCAATGATATTCCACCCACCAGGACTTTCAAATGTATAAACATTTGCAAATTGTTCTGTTAATCCAACTGAGCCCTTGGGCACTTTTACTCTCGGTGTTTCCAAACGTTTTGCCTGCAACTCATTTTCCAGATCACCAAGAAAAGGCATACCCGCAATAAAACCAGTCATATAACAAAAAAATTCCTTGCCAAAAAATTTCTCATAGATTTTATCACGAGTTATTTGTAACTTTTTCTCTAATCTTTTTATATCTAATGAAAAATTTTCATCACAACAAACAGGTATCTTAATTCTATTTGTCTCTAATTCATCATCATTAGTAATATCTAAATTTTCGATTAATTTTTTGATCGTTTTAAAATTTTTTTTTCTTAGATCGAATGAAATAATTAATTTATTATATGAGGGAGTTAAGTTATTGATCCCATCAATATTTTCTTTTTGAATACTTTTAAAATATCGTATTACTTTACTATTTATTTCTTTGTTTACCTCAGACCCGAAATCACAATACAAAGCTGCGTCACCAAGATTTGATATATTTTTAATCATGCCATGTTATACTTACAAATTATGAGTATGGAAATTAATATAAATTGTGATTTAGGTGAAAAATCAAAACATCACTCAAATAAGTATGATCCAGATTTATTAGAGATCGTAAATTCAGCCAATGTTGCTTGTGGCTATCACGCTGGAGATGAGCAAACCATGAGCCAAGTAGTGAAAATTTCGAAAAAAAATGGAGTGAGTATTGGTGCCCATCCTTCTTTTAACGATCCAGAAAATTTTGGTAGAGAAAGAATGAATCTTTCTGAAAGTGAAATAAAAAAACTTATAATTGATCAATATGAAATTCTTCAAAAAATAGCTTCTTCTCATGGAGAAAGTGTATCTCATGTAAAACCTCATGGGGCTTTAAATAATATGGCATGTGAGGATATTGAGTTAGCTACAATTTTAGCTAAAACTATTAAGGATATTAATAAAGACATAATATATCTCGTACCTACTGGATCAAAAATGCAAGAAGCAGCAAAGAAATTTGATATGAAGTTCGCTTGTGAAATATTTGCCGACAGAAATTATGAGGATGATGGCAATCTTGTATCGAGAAAGAAATCTCATGCATTAATAACTGATCCTGAGCTAGCAAAAAAACATGTATTAAAGATGGTGCAAACTCAGTCGCTTAATTGTCACAGCGGGAAGCAAATACCTTGTGAAATCGACTCTGTTTGTATACATGGTGACAATCTAAGTTCATTAGCAACGGCTAAGTCGATAAGAGATAACTTAGTTGAAAATGGTTTAGAATTAAAAACTTTAAACAAAATGAAAAAATTTATTTAATATGAAAAAAATAATCTTAACTTTATCTATTACCTTCTTTATCACAATAAACGTTTTTGCAGCTGGTTCGTCTTCTAGCGGATCAAGTTCAACAAAAACAAACTATGATAAAGCGGTAGTGCATATTAAAAGTGCTAAAAAATACGAAAAAAAAGGAAAATTAGAAAAAGCGCAAAAAAGTTATGCAAAAGCGCAGAAGCTTTTAATCAAATCAAATGAAAAAAAACCTGGTAAAGCTGATACTCTTAACTACTTAGGTTTCACAACTAGAAAGCTGGGTGATTTTGAAAATGGTGAGAAGTATTATCTTCAAGGTTTAGCTATTGATCCAAAACATAAAGGCATAAA
Source organism: uncultured Pelagibacteraceae bacterium (assembly GCA_902574345.1). GTDB lineage: Bacteria > Pseudomonadota > Alphaproteobacteria > Pelagibacterales > Pelagibacteraceae > Pelagibacter. The sequence continues at coordinate 103,105 of CACGNF010000001.1, read as the reverse complement.
CGAATATCTTGGTGAATTGTATGTTGCAACTGACAGACATAATCTTGCAGTTGAAAGACTTGGAGTTTTAGAGGGTTGTAATTGCGAAGAATATGATCAGTTAAAAGCTGTCATAGCTGGCGAAAAATCAAAATACTAATTTATATTTTTAATCATTTGCTCTGGCATCCATAAAGCTATTTCTGGAAAGATCACAACTAATATGACTGCGAGGACCATTAATAAGAATAATGGGAATGCACTCCTTGCAATATACCCCATATCTTTTTTTGCCATACCTTGAAGTACAAATAAATTAAAACCAACAGGCGGGGTGATTTGTGCCATCTCAACAACAATAACTAAAAAAATACCAAACCAAATCATATCAAAACCTGCTTGTCTAATCATGGGCTCAATGATTGCCATTGTTAAAACAACTGCTGAAATACCATCAAGAAACATTCCTAAAATTATATAAAAGATCATTAAAACAAATATCAAAACATATGGAGATAATTCCATATTTTGGATCCAGAGAGCTAGATTTCTTGGCAATCCAGTGAACCCCATTGCTAAAGATAAAAATGTTGAACCTGCTAAAATAAAAGCGATCATACAAGAGGTTTTAGTTGCACCAAGTAAAGAGGATTTAAAAGTTTTGAATGTTAAACTTTTTTGAAAGTAAGATAATATTAATGCTCCAACTACTCCTAATGAAGCTGCTTCAGTAGCTGTTGCAATTCCTGTATATATCGATCCAATAACAGCTAATATTAAAATTATTACTGGCAAAAGTTGTTTTGATCTTTTTATTTTTTCAAAAAATGAGTACTCCTCAATAATTTTTGGCATAGATTTTTTATTAATTAAAGACCAAATAATCACGTAAGACATGAATATTAGTGCAATCATTATCCCAGGAATAATCCCAGCAATAAATAATTTTGCTATAGACTCTTGGACAGCAACACCATAGATAATCAATATAATTGACGGTGGTATCAGCAAACCTAATGTTCCTGAACCCGCTAAACTACCTAGTAAGATTTTTTCTGGATAATTTCTTTTTCTTAATTCGGGAATAGACATCTTGCCTACTGTTGCAACAGTTGCTGCTGAAGAGCCTGAAATTGCTGCAAATAATGCACATCCAACAACATTAACATGGATTAAACCTCCTGGTAATTTTTGCATCCAGGGAGATAATCCTTTGAATAAATTTTCAGAGAGCTTTGTCCTAAATAAAATCTCACCCATCCAGACGAATAGTGGTAATGCGGTAAGTGTCCAAGAGGATGATGTGCCCCATATCGTTGTAGCCATTGCATCACCAACTGGTCTTGAAGTAAATAACATCATGCCAATTGCCGATACACCAATCATACTCAACGCAACCCAAATTCCAGATCCTAAAAAAAATAGTAAAACACTGATAAAAAAAATTGTTAAAAGTATTTCGGTCATTTAATCTTTTTTGATGGTTAAAATAAATTGATGAAAAACACTTATAAAAAAAATTGTTGATCCGATAGCTACGCTTGTTTGAGGAATCCAAATCAAAATTTCATCTGCTCCTTCACTTCGTTCTTGAAATTTATAGGAAATAATTAACATTTTAACGAAGTAAAAAGCTAGGTATCCTGAAAAAAAGCTTGCAATACTTAAACACCAGGTTTCAATAAATTTTTTCTTTGTGCCTGATAATTTTTCTAAAAAAAGTGTAATCCGAATATGCCCTCCTTCTACAAATGTGTACGCTAATGCAAAAAAAGATGCCGCAGCCATACAATAACCTGAATACTCAGCAAGACCTCTTATATAAAAACCAAATATTCTCGATGAGATACCAATAAGAATAAAAACTGCTACGAAAATTAAGAATAAAGCAGCGACATAACCTGAAAATTTATAGAGTTTATTTAAATTTCTATCTAGTGATTTTAACATAACAATTTAAGGCCACTCAAATTTAAAGTGGCCTTAATTTTAAGAATTGAATTATTTATAACTTGATAAAACAGCAGCTCCTCTTGAACCAGCTTTTTGAGACCATTCCTTAGCCATAGTCTCTCCAACTTTTTCAAAATGAGCTTGTAGTGGTGCATTTACTTTACCGACTACCATACCAGCAGCAGCTAAAGCTTTTTTATCACCAACGTTACCTTGTTTTGATAATTGCCAACCTTTTCTTTCAGCTAAAGCTGCTTGTTTCATAACAAGATCTTTAGTTGCCTGATCTAATTTATTCCAAGCATCTTTATTCACAATTATCATGTTTTTTGGAAACCAAGCTGCAATATCATAAAAATATTTCACACCATTTTCCCAAATTTTTGAGTTTTTACCTGTAGTCGGTGATGTGATCATACTTTCTACTGCACCTGTAGAAAACGCCTGACTAATTTCAGCAGCCTCTATTTTTGTAGGAGCCATTCCTGTTAGCTCGGCAATTCTAATAGTAGCAGAATTATAAGCTCTAAATTTAAGACCTTTTAAATCTTCAACAGAGTTAATTTCCTTTTTACTATACAAGCCTTGTGCTGGCCACGGCACAGCATAAAGAAATACTAAGCCTTTCTCGTCTAATCCTTTCACGATTTCGTCTTTTGATGCTTTATATAACTTCATTGCATCAGCGTAAGACGTTGCTAAGAAAGGTTGGGAGTCTACTTCTAAAAGTGGATCTTCTTTTCCTAAAGCTGACATAAATCTCTCACCAATTTGAGCTTGACCTGTTCTTACTGCTCTAAAAATTTCTCCACCTTTAAACAACGAACCACCAGGGTGTGTTACAATTGTTAACTTGCCACCACTTTTTTCAGTAACATTTTTTGCGAATTCAGCTGCGTTTGCAGAATGAAAGTTCCCCGCTCCATAAGCTAGAGCCATGTCCCATTTCTCTGCAATTGCAAGATTAATTGACAAAATTAATGAAACTAAAATAGTTGATAAATATTTTAAGAATTTCATTTGTCCTCCATTTTTATTAAGACTATTTCATTATGTATTAAAATAATTATCAATAAAAAAATAATACTACTTTTAATTGAATTATTTTAAATATTTTATACTATACTCTTACTTTGTTAGAAGATGCGCTCATATTAGTTCAGATTATTTTTATCGATATAATCTTGGCTGCAGATAATGCAATTATCATTGGTTTGATTGCTGCAAACTTTGCACCAAAACATAGAAGACAAATTATTTTATGGGGAGTGGCTGGTGCTTTAATATTTAAAGTTATTTTTGCGTTATTTGCAACTTACTTATTTAAATTTTATTTTATTAAAATTTTAGGTGGTTTACTTTTAATCTGGATCGTTAATGATTTAAGAAAAGATCTTTTTGAAATAAAGAAAGTAAAATCACCAACCAAAAAATCTAAAGAACCATCTTATATTCAAAGTGTTTATAAAGTTTTATTTGCAGATATAACGATCAGTTTTGACAATGTGATAGGTGTAGTTGGAGCTGCCAAAGGTAATTTTGGCTTCATGATATTTGGACTAGTTTTATCAGTAATTCTAACAGGGGCAATGGCGACATATCTCGCAAGTTATATTCAAAAACATTTATGGATTGCCTATGTTGGTTTAGGTTTTATTCTTTTAGTGGCCCTTCAGTTAGTAATTGGAGGTTTAGTAGACTTAGAAATTTTATCAATCAATGAACAATTTAAGAAATATTTTTAATACGAGTGTTTTTTAGTTGGATATTTCTTAGATCTTACCTCTGAAGCATATTTTCTTAATCCGGTATTGATATATTTTTTTACGTTTAGAAATCGTTTAACAAATTTTATTTTTGTTTGATTTAAACCAATTAAGTCATCTGTAACAAGAACCTGACCATCGCAATGAACAGATGAACCAATTCCAATTGTTGGGATATTTAAATTTTTTGTAATTTGTTTTGCTATTGGTGTTTTTATACACTCCAGGACAATTGCAAAAACTCCATTATTTTGAAGTAATAAAGCATCATTAATTAATTGATTAATCTCTTTAGTAGTCTTTCCTTTAGATTTAAATTTGCCTTTTGTTGATTGAGGTAATAATCCAAGATGGCCCATCACAGGAATCTGGTTTTTGGTTAATAGTTTAATTTGATGGATTATTTTTTTTCCACCTTCTAACTTCACTGCATCACACTTGGTTTCCTTAATTATTTTTTTAGCATTCTTTAGAGCAGCGTTTGATGTTGAATAGGTGTTAAATGGCATATCAACAACCATTAAACTTTTTTTTACTCCAAGTCTTACGCTCTTAGAATGATTGATCATTTCTGTTAGAGTAACTTTTCTGGTAGTTGAATAATTGTACAAGACTGAACCTAGCGAGTCTCCCACTAATACAATATCAACATATTTATCTACCTCTTCCGCAATATTTTTTGAATACGCAGTAAGGCAAACAATTTTAGATTTATTTTTTTTATTTATAATCTTTTTTATTTTTTTCATTCAAGCTCAATGGTGCTCGGCGGTTTAGATGTAACATCATAAACTACTCTATTTACTCCTCTTATGCTATTTACAATTTTATTTGAAATCATTTGAATAAATGATTTTTTGAAGTCATAAAAATCAGCTGTCATTCCATCCTCAGATGTAATTGCTCTTAATAAACACAAATATTCATACGTTCGATTGTCACCCATAACACCTACCGTTTTGACTGGAAGCAATGCAGCATAGGCTTGCCAAATTTTATTATACAAATTGTGATCTCTTAAAGCTTGAATAAAATAATTGTCAGCTTCTTTTAAAATTTTGATTTTTTCTTTAGTAATAATGCCAGGCATTCTGATAGCCAGTCCAGGTCCTGGAAACGGATGTCTTGAGATAATTTCTTTACTAAGTTTTAATTCTAATCCTAATTTTCTAACTTCATCTTTAAATAAAAATTTCAATGGTTCTACCAGTTTGAGTTTCATTTTTTTTGGTAAACCACCTACATTATGATGAGATTTAATCTTTGAAGTTTGGCTCCCGGTCACTGACTTACTTTCAATCAGATCAGGATAAAGCGTTCCTTGTGCTAAAAATTTTACATTTTTTATTCTTTTAGCGTATCTTTCAAAAATTTTGATAAATAAATTTCCAATTATTTTTCTTTTTTTCTCTGGATCAGAAACATTGTTAAGCTTTCTCAAAAATTCATTCTCCGCATTTACATAAATCAGATTAATTTTCAATTTTTTTTTAAAAGTTTTAACTACTTGTATTTCTTCATTTTTTCTAAGAAGACCTGTGTTGACAAAGATACAAAATAATTTTTTGCCGATTGCTTTATTTAATAGTTGAGCGACAACACTGCTATCAACTCCACCTGATAATGCACATATTACTTTATTTTTACCGACTAAATTTTGAACATCTTTTATCAATTTTATCTTTTGATCTTTTGATGACCAATTTCTTTTAATTTTACATATCAAAAATATAAAATTATTTATTAATTTTTTTCCATTTTCTGTATGGGTAACTTCGGGATGAAATTGGACACCATAAAAATTTTTTTTCTTATTTTCGATAATAGCAAATTTTGAGTTTTGACTTGAGGCAATAACATTAAAATTTTTGGGAAGTTTCGAAACTTGATCAGCATGACTCATCCAAACTTTATTAATATTTTTTTTATTGAAGAAGTTTTTTGTCAAAATGCTTTCTCTCTTTTTGCGAATATTCGCTAATCCAAACTCTCTATATTTTGATTGTTTAACTCTGCCACCATTAAGTTTTGATAAAATTTGATGACCAAAACAAATACCTAAGACTGGTATTTGATTTTCGATAATCCTTTTATCAAACGAATATTTATTAATTTGGTAAACATTTAATGGTCCACCTGATAAAATTATTCCTTTAATTGAATTATCAATATTTTTATTTTTAACCTTTTTATGGCTAATAATTTCGGAATAAACTCCCGACTCTCTTATTCGCCTGGCTATTAACTGAGTAAATTGTGAACCAAAATCTATTATTAAGATTTTGTTCAAATTCTTATCAAGACTCATTTTTTTTGGGTTCTATATTTGCAAGGGTGTCTAAAATTTCTTTATTTTCATTACAGAGTTTTTTGCAAACCTTAGAAAAAGTATTAGATAAATCTTTTACTTTTGAATAATTAGATCTCTCTAAAGCTATTTTCATAGACATTAATATTGCTTCCTCGTTATTAGGTTCAATTAATAATGTTGCTTCCAAATTTTTTTCTTCTTTATCTTGATCTTCTTGAATGTTGTAAATTTTTGCTAAATAAAGATAAGAATTTGAGTCTTTAGGATTAAATACTATTCCTCTTTCAAACATAAACCTAGCATCCTCATATTTTTTATTTTTGAATAATTCTAAACCTTTGTTAAAAAAATTTTCATCCGCTATAGCAATACTCATGCTATTGATTATTAAATATAATAAAGAAATTAATTTAAATATTTTTGTCATCAGTATTTACTATCACTTTTAACGATATCGACATTATGAACCATACTCTCATAAAATCCAGCTTTTGTAATTTTAACAAATTGCGGTTTATGTCTTAAATATTTTATCTGTTGGGAACCAAGATAACCCATAGATGATCTTAATCCACCAACTAATTTAAAAACAACTCTATCAACTTTACCTTTGTATTTTGCTAATCCTTCTACTCCCTCGGGCACATACTTTGAACTGTCTTTTTGTTTTTTTTGGAAATATCGATCAGCCGAGCCTTTGTTCATCGCTCCTACCGAGCCCATGCCTCTAAAACTTTTAAATAGTTTACCATTTTTTTTTATGAGTTTACCTGGTGTTTCATCAGTTCCTGCAAACAATGAACCTATCATGACTGCATCAGCGCCAGCAGCAAAAGCTTTAGCGAGGTCACCTGAGTATTTTATCCCCCCATCAGAGATAATTTTAACATTTTTACTCTTTATGCCGTTTCTCACATTTAATATTGCGCTTAATTGAGGAACTCCAATACCCGCGACCAACCTAGTTGTACAGATAGAACCGGGACCAATCCCAACCTTAATTATATCAACGCCTAATTTAAGTAAAAATTTAGCTGCATCTGGTGTTGCTATATTTCCAGCACATAGAGCTGTTTTTTTATTTTTAATTTTTTTGATAAATCTAATTATTTCAGAAACTTTTTTGGTATGTCCGTGAGCAGTGTCCACAACAATCATATCCAATTTTTCTTTTAATAGTTCTTCAGCTCTTTTGAACTCGTTAGGTCCTGCTCCCACAGCTGCACCTACTAGTAATTTTTGTTTTTTTACTTTCTTAACTTCAAGAACTTGTTTTTTGATATCTAAATTTCTGTGGATTATTCCTAGTCCACCAGATTTTGCAATAGCAATAGCCATTTTGCTTTCGGTTACGGTATCCATTGCTGATGATAAAAGTGGGATTTTAAGTTTTAATGAGTCTGTTAATTTGATACTCGTATCAACCTCTGAGGGTAATATTTCAGAGTACTTAGGAACTAAAGTAACGTCGTCAAAGGTAAGTGCTTCTTTTATAGGAACCATAATCTTTTATATATGATTCCTTTTAAATTAAAAGTGTCTATCTAAGATTTTTACAAATAATAAAATTCTCTTTAGAGTCTTTACGACTCGACTTGGGTTTAAAAACCTTTACTTCTTTAAAAATTTTTTTTCCTAGTGCGACAATTTCATTAAAAGATCTGCCCATAAATATTTTAGCAATAAAAATACCCTTTTCAGATATTACATCTTTTGAAAATACCATCGCCTCTTTACATAACTCTCCTGTTTGGATTGCATCAACATCTTTTATTCCAGTCGTATTTACTGCCATATCAGACATAACCACATCAATTGGATTGTTGAGATTTTTTTTTATTTTCTCTTGAATATTGGGCTCTGTGAAATCACCTTCAATTTGAATAGTGTTTTTAATTTTTTCCATTTTTTTTAGATCTATCGAGATAATTGTTCCATTTTTTACAACCTTTGAAGCATATTGAGACCAACTTCCTGGTGCAGCACCAATATCTATTACAGAAATTGCACCCTTAAAAACTTTAAACTTTTCGTCAATTTCAATTAATTTATATGCAGATCTAGCTCTATAACCATCCACTTTGGATTGACGAACATAAGTATCTCTTCTTTGTTTATTAATCCAATTTTTTGAAATTTTATTTTTTTTCAACTAAATATCAAATCTTAAACTTTTGTTAATCTTTTTATTATCTAAAGTTTCTAATTCTATTTTTATACTTTTATCTACCCGCATATCTTTACCATCTTTCCATATTCCAGCTGCAAGATGCATTATACCTATTTTGTAATTGGGAAGATAAGGTTCTACAAATGTTTTTTGGTTTTCATCATATTTTGGTAAAAGATTGCTAGTGATCCAATTACAATTTAAAGGTAAAAATTCTGTTTCAAGATCATCAATATAGACTGACATATTAATTGCTAGTCCTTCAGAACCAAAAATATTCCCAGCCTTTAGTGTTTCTGATAAATTGTTTTGCCACAAGCTCCACCCTTTTGAGTTTTTTTCCAAAGAAAACACACCAATATTAATATGTGGAGCAAAAGCAAGTTTTCTAGCTTTGTCAGTACCAATTTTTGATTTTATTGCATGTTTAAAATTCTGGGATTTGATTATTGCTAATTTTCCAAATAACCAATTTACTTTTGAGGTGATTTTGTAACCTGGTCCTATTGTTTGTGTAATACCCAACTTACCATTGTCGCAAGCTTGAAAATAAAGCTCAACAGAACTCCAATCATTTACCCAAGCATCACAATCAATCCACAAATATTTTTCATAGTTTGGAAAATATTTAGGTAAAAATGCTCTTGAAACTTGGCTTTTAAGCCATTCCTTTTCTTTAACTTTAGATTGAGGAACTTCAATATCCCACTCTGCAGATTTAATTTCATCTACTTTAGTAGATAATTTTTCTTTTTGATCTTTATTTAAGCCTGCATCTAAAATACAGATCGCAACATCTTCACTTTCTTTGAATCTTTTTATAGAATTAATTAATTCCTCTAATAAAGGAAAATAGTTAGCATCAGCAAGAGAAACTATTGTGTTTTTTTTCATTAAAGTATGTCTTCAAGATCATCATCCTCTTGAATTTTGTCATTTTCATGTTGTTTTTTTAATTTTTGAAAATGAAAAAAGCTAATTGGCAATAAAAGCACATAAACTAAAGAACTTATTGCAATTACATTAAATGTATAAACTAACAATAGTCCAAAAAATAGAACTATACCAAATAATAAAAATATTGTTGTCCGTCTTGGTATGACAATTTTTTTAAATGAATAACTTGGAAATTTACTAATCAGAAGCAATGATGTTACCACAAAAAATATTGGAACGATAATATTAAAATTAAGTTGAATATAATCAAAACCACTCAGGCTTATTATTAGTGGAGTTAATAATAATATAGCACCTGCTGGAGATGGTACTCCTTCAAAAAAATTATCTTTCCATGAAGGTTCTTGATTAGAATTAACATTAAATCTTGCTAATCTTAAAGCTACGCAAATTACATAAACTAAACATAGTAACCAGCCAAATCGGCCTAAGGTATTTAATTTCCAGAAATACATTATAAATGCTGGAGCTACCCCAAAACTTATTACATCCGTCAAAGAATCTAATTCTTTTCCAACTTTTGAGGTTCCTTTTATAAGTCTTGCTATTCTTCCATCTAAGCCATCAATCAAAGCAGCAAAAATTATTGCAATAATTGCTATTTCAAATCTTCCGTCCAAAGCAAATCGAATTGAACTTAAACCAATACATACGCCCATCAAGGTTAACATATTTGGTAAAATCATTCTTGCGCTTTTTTTATCCGCTACAATTTTAAGATTTGGTTTTTTTTGTTCCATATTATTTTTTTGCAAGTAGTGTCTCACCTGAGATAGCTTTTTGACCAACTTTCACAAGTGGCTCATAATTTTCATAATATATATCAGCTCTACTACCAAATCGTATCATGCCAATACGATCTCCTTGTTTCAACTCTTGATCTTTGTTTGACTCACAAACTATTCTTCGTGCAACCAGTCCAGCTATCTGAACAACTATAATATCATCATTGTGAGGATCTTTAATTTTAAAGTAATTTCTTTCATTATCCTCACTTGCTTTATCTAATGAAGCATTTACAAACTTGCCTGGCTTATATAAAATTTCCTCAATCCTCCCTGCACATGGGGTTCTGTTTACATGACAATCAAAGACATTCATGAAAACACTAATCTTTTTAAATTTTTTATTCTCTAGACCAAGTTCTTTAGGCCCATCAACTTCTTCAACTTTAATCACCTCACCATCTGCTGGACTAACAAGATAATTATCATCATCTATAATAACTCTCTCTGGATCTCTAAAGAAATAATAAACCCAAATAGTTAAGACTAAACCAATAAGACCTAAGAAATTACTAAAAATATAAAATACTATTGTGATTATTCCGGCTATAACTAAAAATTTATAACCTTCAGCGTGAATTTTTGGAAATATCTTACTAAACATATTCTTCTATTTGATAATTTGTCATTAATATGTATATAAAATCGCGAAATTCAATTATTAAGATAAAAATATAAGTGAGCAAAATTAGCGTTAAAAACCCAATAGTAGAGTTAGATGGCGATGAAATGACCAGAATAATCTGGGAATTTATCAAGAAAAAATTAATACTTCCGTATTTAGATCTTGGCATCAAATATTACGATTTAGGAATGAAAAGTAGAGATGACTCTGATGATCAAATCACTATCGACTCTGCTAATGCAATTAAAAAAATTGGTGTTGGTATCAAATGTGCAACCATAACTCCAGATGAAGCACGAGTTGAAGAGTTTAAATTAAAGAAAATGTGGAGATCTCCAAACGGAACTATTAGAAATATCATTGGAGGGACTGTATTTAGAGAACCCATAATTTGTTCTAATATTCCAAAACTCGTGCCCTCTTGGTCTGATCCAGTAGTGATCGGGAGACATGCATTTGGAGATCAATATAGAGCAACAGATTTCAAAGTGCCTGGCAAAGGTAAGATGGAAGTAAAATGGACCTCTGAAGATGGAAAAGATGAAATTAAATATGAAGTATTTAATTTTACCGGTCCAGGTGTTGCACTCTCAATGTATAATTTAGATAAATCAATCGAGGATTTCGCAAGATCCTGTTTTAGTTATGGATTAATTAAGAATTGGCCAGTTTACTTATCAACTAAAAATACAATTCTAAAAAAATACGATGGGAGATTTAAAGATATATTTGAAGAGGTCTATAATAAAGAATTCAAGAAAAAATTTGAGGATGCAAAAATTACTTATGAACACAGGTTAATTGATGACATGGTAGCGTGCGCAATGAAATGGAGTGGCAAGTATATATGGGCATGTAAAAATTATGATGGTGACGTCCAATCAGACACCATGGCTCAAGGGTATGGCTCACTTGGTTTAATGACAAGTACACTGCTCACACCTGATGGAAAAATAATGGAGGCAGAAGCGGCTCATGGTACAGTAACTAGACATTATAGAATGCACCAACAAGGTAAAGAAACTTCAACTAATCCGATTGCCTCAATTTTTGCATGGACAAGAGGATTGGCACATAGAGGAAAGCTTGATGGTAATGACGAACTTATCAAATTTGCAAATACAATTGAAAAAGTTTGTATTGAAAGTGTTGAAAATGGTTCCATGACAAAAGATCTTGCAATATTGGTTGGACCTTCAAGCAAATATTTAACAACTAATCAATTTCTGGATGTAATTGATAACAATCTTAAACAGAAGCTAAATTAAAGCCTTTAATTTTTCAAAAGCTTCATCAATTTTGTTTTTATCCTGTCCCCCTGCTTGGGCAAAATCTTTTCGACCACCACCACCTTTGCCACCAATAATTTCTGAACCTAATTTTGCAAATTTTACGGCATCATATTTATCAACTAGCTTTTCAGAAACACCAACTCCTAATCCAACTTTATCCTCACTACTTGCAAAAACAATTACAATCCCATCACCAAGCTCTTTTTTTCCATTATCAACTAATTTTCTCAAATCTTTAGGGGGTAAATCTTGAACTTTTTGAAATCGAACTTTTATGTCTTTTATTTTTTGATCATTAATAATATTTTTTGTTTTATCTTGAAGAACCGAGTTAACATTCAATTGTTCAAGTTGTTTTGAAAGATTTTTTATTATTTCTTTTAAATCTTTATTATCAACTTTCGGTTTACCTCCAAGTTTCATTATTTGTGATGACAAATCTTTGATAGTCTCCTCATCTTTTTGTACCGATAAAGTCGATAGCTTTTCTTTATTCTTAATAAAATCCTCAAGCTGTTTATCTCTTAAAGCTTCAACTCTTCTTACTCCTGCAGCAATAGATGATTGACTGACTGTTTTAAATTTTCCAATATCTCCAGTGTTTTTTACATGTATTCCACCACATAATTCCGTTGAAAAATAAGCATCTTTTTCCTTCCCCATTGAAACGACACGAACTTCTTCACCATATTTTTCACCAAAAAAAGCTAGCGCTCCCTTTTCTATTGCAGCTTTAGGTGTCATAATTCTTGTGGTCACTTCAGAACCATTTTTAACGTATTCGTTAACTAATTTATCTATTGTTTCTAATTCCTCATTAGTAATCGGTTTCATGTGACTAAAGTCAAACCTCAAACGATCTGGTGCAACTAATGATCCTTTTTGCATCACGTGCTTACCTAAAGTTCTTCTTAAAGACTCATGAAGTAAGTGAGTTGCAGAATGATAAGCTTTTAAATTGTTTCTTCTATCAACATCGATTTTCATTTCAACTACATCATTAATTTTAATTTCTCCAGTTTTAACTGATCCATAATGAACAAATAAATCTCCAAGTTTTTTTTGTGTATCCTCAACTTCAAAAACTGAATTTCCAGAAACTATCGTGCCTTTATCACCAAGTTGTCCTCCTGACTCACCATAAAAAGGAGTTTGATTGGTTATAATCATTCCTTCTTCTCCAGAAGCTAATGATTTTGATTCCTGATTGCTTTTAATTAAATTTAACACTACTCCCTCGGATTGATTAGACTCGTAACCCAAAAATTCTGTAGGACCAGTTTTATCTTTAATTGAAAACCAAATTGATTCCTCTGAGCTGTCCCCAGAACCTTTCCAATTCTTTTTTGCAAGTTCTTTACTTTTTTTCATCAACTCATCAAATTTTTGATGGTCAACTTTTAATGATTTATTTTTTAAAATATCTTCTGTGAGATCTAATGGAAAACCATAGGTGTCATATAATTTAAAAGCTACATCACCTGATAACACTTTATCAATTTTTGAAATTTCATCATTTAGAATTTTAATTCCTCGATCAAGTAAAACTAAAAATTTTTCTTCTTCCATTTTTAATGTTTCTGTTATCAAAGACTCAGATCGCTCTAACTCTGGATAATTTCCAGACATTTCATTTTTTAAAGATTCAAAAATTTTGTAAAAAATAGGTTCTTTTGATCCTAGTAAATGAGAATGCCTCATACCTCTTCTCATAATTCTTCTTAAGACATATCCACGACCCTCATTGGATGGTAGAACACCTTCAGCTAAAAGAAATGAACTTGCTCTTAAGTGATCAGCAATTACCCTAAAACTCGATATATTATTATCAGCTTGTTTAACTCTAGTTACATCTGATATCGAACTTATTAATTTCTTAAAATGATCAGTTTGATAATTGTCGTGTGTGCCTTGTAAAAGAGCAGCTATTCTCTCTAATCCCATTCCGGTATCTACAGATGGTTTGGGTAAATCTATTCTTTTATCTTTTGAAACTTGTTCATATTGCATAAATACCAAGTTCCAAATTTCAATAAAACGATCTCCATCTTGATCCTTTGTTCCGGGTAAACCACCTTTTAAATGATCACCATGATCATAGAATATTTCTGAGCAAGGTCCACAAGGACCTGTTTCGCCCATTGACCAGAAATTATCTGATGTCGAAATTCTGATAATTCTATCATCGCTAAAACCCGCTATTTTCTTCCAAAAATTGAAGGCTTCATCATCTTCATGGAAAACTGTTACGTAAAGTCTATTTTTATCTAAACCAAAATCTTTAGTGATTAAATTCCATGCAAGTTCAATTCCTCTTTCTTTAAAATAGTCCCCGAAAGAAAAATTTCCCAACATTTCAAAAAAAGTATGGTGTCTTGGGGTATAACCAACATTTTCTAAATCATTATGTTTACCTCCTGCTCTGACACATTTTTGGGAAGTGGTTGCTCTTTGATAATCTCTTTTTTCTAAACCGGTGAATACATTCTTGAACTGAACCATTCCAGAATTAGCAAACATTAATGTCGGATCATTATTTGGAACTAAATTACTAGACTCAACAATCTTATGATCATTCTTTTCAAAATATTTTAAGAACGTACTTCTTATTTCATTTAATGATTTATCCGCCATACTTTAAAATACAGCTTTTTTATACTATGTCTAGTTAGGGATAAAGGGGGGGAAGGCGCTTATTACAAGCGCCTTTTATAATTTAAAGATGACCTTTAATTTTAGTTCTTTTTAGAAGGAGTAGCTTCTTTTGCAGCCTCCTCTTTTTCAGCTACTTTCTTCTCTTTTTCAATTTTTTCAGGACTTAATGGATTTCCCTCAATTTTCTTTGAAATCACACCTGCTTTTTCTCTAATTGCCATTTCTATTTCTGCAGCGACTTTAGGATTTTGAGCAAGGTAAGTTTTTGCATTTTCTCTACCTTGACCTATTTTTTCACCCTTATAAGCATACCATGCTCCTGATTTTTCAATAATGTCAGCTTTAGCACCTAGGTCAACTAACTCACCCATTTTACTAATTCCTCTGCCATACATTAAGTCAAACTCAACAACTTTAAATGGTGGTGCAACTTTATTCTTAACTACTTTTACTCTTGTAGTGTTTCCGATAATTTCATCTTTATCTTTGATAGCACCAATTCTTCTAATATCCATTCTTACAGATGAATAAAACTTCAAAGCATTTCCACCTGATGTTGTTTCTGGACTTCCAAACATAACTCCAATTTTCATTCTAATTTGATTAATGAAAATCATCATTGTGTTTGTATTTGAAATTGAACCAGTTAATTTTCTTAAAGCCTGACTCATTAATCTTGATTGAAGACCAACATGATGATCACCCATCTCACCTTCAATTTCAGCTTTTGGAGTTAAAGCTGCAACAGAGTCAATTACGATTACTGAAATAGAGCCTGATTTTACTAGTGTATCAGCGATTTCCAAAGCTTGCTCACCTGCATCTGGTTGAGAGATTAAAAGCTCCTCAGTATTCACTCCTAATTTTTTTGCATAAACTGGATCTAAAGCATGCTCTGCATCAACGAATGCACAAATTCCACCCGCCTTTTGAGCTTCGGCAACTACTTGTAATGCTAATGTTGTTTTTCCAGAACTCTCTGGTCCATAAACTTCAATAATTCTTCCTTTAGGTAAACCACCTATTCCTAAAGCTAAATCTAAACTTAAAGAACCTGTAGATATCGACTCGATATCCATCGCTCTTTTTTCGCCCAGCTTCATAACTGAACCTTTTCCAAAATTGTCAGTTATCTGGCTAATCGCAGCATCTAATGCTTTGTTTTTTTCTTTAATATCCAATTCTTGATCTTTCGTAGATTTAACTACTTTTAAGTTATTTTTTGTCATTTTTTGCCTCTTTTCTTGCTTTTTTTAACACTCGAATCATAAAATAAATGTACACATTTTGTTCTCATTAGCAAGATATTTTATTTTTCCCTAAAAAACCAATAATTATCTTATTTTTAGGTAATCGCTGTTTAGCAATCCTAAGGACTTTAACAGATTAAACTGAGATAGAATGTAATTTCTCTCAGAATCTGCCAAAGAAATTTGAGCATTCAAAAGTAATGAGTTGGATTGAATGACCTCTAAAGTTGTTCTTCCTGCACCACTATTATATTCAGCAGTAATTCCCTCATTGGCAATTTCAGCAGCTTTAACTTGGGATTGAACAGAATTAAGTAAACTTCTATTAGATTGATAATTAGACCATGCGCTAGCTACAGCAGTTTGATTTTGTTTAACGGCACTATCTAAAATCAATCTTTTTCTATTTTCTAGACTTTGATTTTTTTTATATTTAGCAATGTTTTTACCACCTGAAAAAAAAGGCCAAGAAACAGTTGCTTTAACAGTATCTTTTTCTCTCTCATCATATGTTGTATTTAAATCTTCAGTATATGATCTTTCAAAAGATAATTTCGCAGTAGGTGCTAAATCAGATTTAGCTATTGATTTATCTTTAATAGATTGTTCATACTCTAACTTTGCAATTATTAAATCAGGATTATTTCTCTTTGAAAGTTCAATTGCTGAATTAAGATCTCCTGGAAGTTCATAATTAATAATTGAACTTTTATCTAATGATTGAGCATCATTAATGCTACCTATGATATTTTCATAATTTAATTTACTAGTTAATAAATCATTTTGTGCTTTAATAAATTGTGCCTCAGCGCCTGCTAAAGAAGATTCTGATTGAGAAACATCTGATAAAGAAATTTGACCTCTACTAAGTCTAATTCTATCAGTTTCAACTTGTCTGCTTAAAAGCTCAACATTTGTTCTATTAATTTCCAACTTTTCATTTGCTGAAATTAGCCCCGTATAAGCCTCTGTAGTTTTATATAAAATGTCTTGTTCTTTTTTTAATAATTTTGCTTTTGCAAGATCAATACCTATCTTATTTTTTGCAAGATCTGAACCTCTACCAAAATCAATTAAAGTTTGAGTAATTGAGACTGATCTTGTTGAAGGGTCCACATCACTAATTGATGCATCTCCCCCACCTTGATTAGTAAGTTTATTAGTATCTTCCTGACTTTTAGTTCCCTCAAGAGTAATCGTTGGTAAATAAGATCCTCTTGCAATATTTAGATCTTGTTCAGAAACATTAATATTTTCCCTTTCTGCGTTAAGCTCTGAATTATTTTTATAGGCTTTTGATAAAGCACTAGAAAAGCTCTCAGCATTTACTTGCGCAGATAAAAAGAATATCCCTAAAAAAATTAAAATTATTTTTTTCATTTGCTTTTGTATACTGCAGATTTGACCTGATGGTTACTATTTAGATTAAAAATTATAGATGCATATTTAGGCATATTTTTAAACATATTCTGGGTTATTCTTTGATATGTCTGCATAAAGTTGATGACATCTCCTCTACTCATTATTTTTGAATTCGATTTTACTTTACTTTTCACCCAAAGTTTTCTTTCTTGTTTCAATCTCCATTTCTGAAGCAAACTAAAATTTTTTGCTCTTAAATAAATTAAACAATTAAGTTGGGAATATAATTTTTTGTATTTTGATTTCAATTGCTGGTTCACGTATTTTCTCCAAATTTGTTTTTGATCTTTGGCTTTTTCAAGAGAATTAATGTTTTTCTTTAAAGTATTATTTTTTTCTGATTTTGCACCAACACACCAACCTTCGAAAATAATTACATCAGGTCTAACTTTTAAGTCATACCAATTCTTTTTGTGAAATCGGTCATCTATTGCTTTATTGAATGTTGGCAATTTAAGCCTTTTAAATTTTCTGCTTTTTGTCTTTCTAAAAAAACTCAACATCATATTAATATCATGTGTTCCTGGTACTCCTCTAGTCAAAAGCATTGGGTGTATTTTATTAGATAAATTTATTCTCTCTTTTCTAGTTTTATAAAAATCATCTATAGAAATTCTGAAAACTTTTAATTTAAAGTACTTTGTTAAAATTATCTTAATGAGTGAACTAATGGTGGTTTTACCTGTACCTTGACCTCCTGCTAAACCCACAAAATAAGGTCTTTTTTTATCAGCTTTTTTACTAATCCAAAAACATAATGGAATTAAGAAAGATTTTATCATTCTTTCCTTATTCTTAAATTTGTCTGCTTTTGTTTCTTGAGATTTAATAAACTTTAAACAATCTTTTTTTACCTCACCAAAGCATAAGTTGAATTGTTGCATGAAAATTATTTCTTATCCAATGGATGATTTTGACCATCATTTACTGGAACTTCTTTCATATCAAAAGTATTTATTTCATCAATACAACCAACATTAAATCCTGTCATGGCTGGATTGATTCTTGGATTGTGATGTGTGTAGATCCCACAATCAGAACAAAAATAATGTTTCGCTACTTTTGAATGAAATTGATAAAGTTTTAATTTATCTTGGCCTTTAGTAATTTTAAAATCTTCATTTTTTACCATCGACATGATTGCTCCTTTTCTTTTACAAATAGAACAATTACACTTTATTACTTTAGCTAAATCTCCATCTAAATTAATTTCTGCTTCTACAGCTCCACAATGGCAAACTAATTTTTTCATTTACAAATCTATCATATACATTACTTCATTTCTTTTTAACATTGGTAAAGTAAATGGTGAATTATAGGATGCTCTTATCGGAGGACTTAAAATAGTAATATTGTCTTGTTTTAGCTGTTTTTCTAAAATGTCCTTGTTCTTTAAAAAGTTTTGATCTGAAGATCTTCCGGAATATTTAATAACAGCATAATACCCACCTTCTATTGTTGAAACCTTTATTTCTGAATTGGATGGCTTTGGCGTATTAGTTTTGTTAAATTTTGAAGGTAGATAAAATTGCATTGTCATGTTTCCATTTTTGACTTCTTGAGTAACTGGAACTGTCATCTTAATTTCTTTTTTTTCTTCATTGTTTCCTGAAATATAATTAAACAGTTTTCTAAAACCATTACCCTGTATAGAATTTGTTTCAATGACTAAACGATCAGAATATTTTCTGATTTCATATTCTTTATTTTCTTTTACTATTTCATAATTTACTTCCTCGTATGCCATAACTTGAGAATTTAAGGTTAGTATTGAAATTAAAACTATTAAAATTACTCTCATTTGATATCCAATTAAACTATCCTTGGTTAAAGTTATCCACAAGCATACAAAATATAGTTTCGATGTTCATGTTTTGATTCAGTTTTGATTCAATTACGGACTCAAAATACAACCTATTGACTGCATTGTATAACTGCGCTACAAATAAGAACAAAATAAGAACATGAAGCTCACTATTCCTTATTATCTGCATAAAGCTGGCGCTGGTTTTCCATCGCCTGCCACTGATTATATCGAAGAAGATATCGATCTGAACATGCATTTAATCAAAAATGTTCCTGCCACTTTCATCATCCGAGTACAGGGAAAATCTATGGTCGATGTTGGGATTAATGATGGGGATTTATTAGTTGTCGACAAAAGTTTAAAGCCAAAAAACTTTTCAACTGTTATCGCAAATGTTCATGACGAGCTTGTAGTTAAAACTTTAGTTCAAGAAAGAGATAAAAAATTTCTATCCTCAGGCTCTAAAGATTTTTCTAATAGAATTTTGATTAACGAAGAAGAAGACGTCTTTATTTGGGGGGTTGTGACTTATGTCATCCATTCAACGTACTAAAAAAATAGGCTTAGTTGATTGTAACTCTTTCTATGTTTCATGTGAAAGATTATTCAATCCAAGAATAAGAAAAAAACCTGTAGTTGTACTATCAAATAATGATGGTTGTATTATTTCTAGATCCAATGAAGCAAAAGCTTTAGGAATTAAAATGGGAGAGCCATATTTTAAAGCAAAAGATATTATTGTAAAAAATAAAGTTGAAGTTTTTTCGTCAAATTATTCCTTATATGGAGATTTATCTAGAAGGGTAATGAGAACTCTGAAAAGATTTAATACTGAAATAGAAGTTTACTCAATTGATGAAGCATTTATAGATTTATCTAATTTTCCAGACTCTGAAGTTGAAAAAGTTGGAAGAGAAATTAGAGAGACAGTTTTACAATGGACTGGGATTCCAACTAGCATTGGTATCGCTAAAACTAAAACTTTAAGTAAAGTTGCAAATCATATCGCAAAGAAAAAACAATCAGGAGTAACAAGTTTAATTGGCATTGAGAATTTAGATCCTATCTTAGAGAAAGTTGAAATTAATGATGTTTGGGGCGTTGGTAGACAACTTACAAAGTTTTACCAAAAGAATGGAATTTACAATGCAAAACAACTTAAAAATAAATCTAATACTTGGATCAAAAAATGTTCCAACGTTTTAAGTTCTAGAACTGCAATGGAACTTAGAGGGGTGCCTTGTATTGGTTTAGAGACAACACAAACAAAAAGAAAGAGCTGTGTCGTTTCAAGATCATTTGGTAAAAGAATTGAAAAATTTCAAGAACTAAAAGAAGCAGTTGCCAACTATTGTTTAAATGCATCTGAAAAAATTAGATCAGAGTCTTTAGTTGCAAAAGCAATTACAGTTTTCGTTCGAACCAGTCCTTTTCAGAGAGGCTATGGTTATTATTCAAATGCTAAAACAATTGATTTTCCTATTGCAACAAATAACAGTATTGAAACTGTTAAAACTGCAGTTTCAATTTTAGAAAGTATTTTTA
Source organism: uncultured Pelagibacteraceae bacterium (assembly GCA_902574345.1). Taxonomy (GTDB): domain Bacteria; phylum Pseudomonadota; class Alphaproteobacteria; order Pelagibacterales; family Pelagibacteraceae; genus Pelagibacter. The sequence continues at coordinate 82,588 of CACGNF010000001.1, read as the reverse complement.
AAAATGGTTATCGTTACCAAAAAGCAGGTGTAATGCTGACAGGACTGCGTAATGACGATGGTAGAAAAAATCTATTTTCATCTGAAAAAGACGAAAAAATAAAAAGTTTAATGCGGTCAATAGATAACACTAATTATAGATATGGCAGATTCACTTTAAGTCTTGCAAGTGCTGGCGTTCATAAAAAATGGAATATGCGAAGACAATACTCTTCTAAAATAGATACTGCTGATTTTTATTGTCTACCAACGATAAGAGCTTAACAATTAATTTTTAATTAATTTTAAAAGTTTTTCTTTACTGCTAGTTCTAAAGAGATTGTCATAATAAACAACTTGTGTTGGATATTCTCCATGTATTTCATCGTTCCATCTACTAATCCAGCTATGATAAATTCCGAATTTATTAAAAAATTTGCCACCATAACCTGTCCTGCCTTTGTAATCATTGTAGAGTACATCATCGACATACATCTTAATAAATCCTTTGTCTGGATCTTTTGACATTTTGGTATGAAATATTATGGTCGTCCACTTGTCTCTCATGTCATCAATCTTTAAATTCTTATATATCAATCCTTGAGAGTCCATTCCATTCACGGCGAAATATCTGGGCTCTAAGTTACCTCTTTTAACTCTAAGCATCATCCTAGGATGTCTTTGTTGATTGGTATTTCCCCATTCATAAATCTGAAAAAGAGAGGTGCTAACAGGTTCAACTGTTTTAAAATCTTTTGGAATAAAAATACTAACTGAGATCCATTTCTCACCCGTATATCTTGGTTTTGCTGAATACTCACTTCTTGCTCGATCTCCTCCTCCATGTCCTACAACAGCATCTCTACCATTATTTGTACAATCGGAATAATCACCATCTTGATCCCTGCCACAATCTCTAGGTAACAATGTTATCTTCCAAGCTTTTTCCCCTAAAGCTGGAGAGGAAACAGTTTCTCTAAACTTAGTAAGCTTCTTACCTTTTGCTACACTTTTTTTCCATTGAAGATTTGTAATTTCTTTTGCATCAACTTTGTTTAGAAAATTAGATGATCCTAAAAAAATTATAGTTATAAAAATTGTAAGAAAAATTTTTCTCATAAAACTTATTTAATATTTTCTATATCGTTTATATTAGATAAAGCTTTATCAAATTCAGCCATATTTTCTCTTAAAGCTAAATTAGAAATTGAGTAAACAGCTATCAATAAAAACATCAAGGGCAATGCTGTCACCACAGATGCATTGCTCTTAATAAATAGGATATATAAAATGATAAACAAACCTGAACGAATTAGAAAGGTTTTTCTAAAAACACTCATGATTGAAAGTGAATGTTTTATCAAATTTAAAAAACTCATTTTCGATGGACCAAAATATCTACTGGCTCTAGTAGATGGTATTGACAATAAATTATTTTCAATTTTTTTTAATGATCCAGAAAAACTATTCCAGGTAGCTTTTTCTTTGATCATTTTTTCAACTGTGCTTTTTGGAAGGCATGTATAGTTTCCAAATTTAATTGATTTACCGGTAAAAGTTAGTGTGATTAATTTATGTAATTGATAACAAATTTTAAAAATTAATTTTTCTGATCTTTTTACTCTCTCACCGACTATTGGATTATTATTTGAATTTTCTATTTGATTGATAAATTCTTTGATTTCCTCTGGTCTATCTTCGCCGTCACCATCCATTGGAATTACATAATCAAAGTCTTCTTTTTCAAAGATATATTTTAATCCAGTTGCAATACATCTAGCGTGACCTTGATTAATTTTCATATTTAGAATCTTAATTGACTGGATATTATTAAAATCCTTTTGCTCTTCTTGACGATCATGTGTTGAAGCATCATTGACAATGATCACAGATATTCCGTGATCCAAATCCGAAATATTATTATCAATTTCATCTAGCAATTTTGAAGCTGATTGCCAGTCGTTATAAATAGGTACTAAAATTTTAATTTTCATTTTAAATATTAATACCTTCCCAAACAAACATCACCCACACAAATAAATTGTGATGAGTTATTGAGTATCTCTTTATTATTAAATCCCTCCCACTTTGGTCTTGATTTTAAGTGATATGAAAGGTTCCCAGCTTTCCACTCATCACCAGTTACAAATTGAATTTCTTTATCAAAATCTTGATCCCAAACATATTGAATTTTCATTGCGATCTCTTTTCCAGGATAATCCGTTCGTTTATCCGTTTGTGATAAAGAGACATAAGAATAAAGAATAGGTGATAAAAAAAATAGAAAAAGAAATCCATAAAGAAATGAATTTATTTTTTTTAAATTAATTTGTGATTTTAGAAGATATAAAAATAACACTCCAAAAAATAAATAAAAAGGCGTCATCCACATTGTTCTAATTTTTGAACCAGTAATCAATGATGTCAGAAACATCAAGATAATAGGCATAAAGTTAATAAATAGCAGAAACATCAATTTTTTATCTTTTATATTAAGCTTAAATTTTATCTTTTTAGTTAGTAACCAAATCAAAAAGAAGAAAGGAACCAGTATACCAATTTGTTTTGATAAAAATAATACTGGATTACTAATGTGATCTAAAATACCAGAACTTTCTAATCCTGTTCGGTTTAATCCATACGTTATGGTTATAAAATCATTGTTAAAGAGCCAAATTAAATGAGGAACTAATAAAACTAAAAAGACCTCAATTGTTATCAAATATTTAAAATCAAATTTTTTAGTTTTTTTGAAAAAGATTAAATAAATAAACAACAAATCTATTGATACCAAAAGGTAGATAAACAAGTATTTAGATAAAAAACCGACCGCACCAAATAAGCCAACTAGAAAACAATCTGAAAATTTTATTTCCTGTGATGAATAAATTTTCCATGAATAGTAAACAACCAATGACCAAAATGGTAATTGGCAAACATTTACATTAAATTCAGGAGTGGTGAAATTATAGAAATAGATAGAAACTAATAATAAAACAGAAATTAAACTTAATTTTAAATCTTTAAAAATTTCAAAAGCAAATTTAAATACGTAATAAAAAGCAATTATCACGAATATTTGACTTAATAAATAATAAACCCAATCTTGAGAACCAAAAATTTGAAAAAATACCTCAGGAAAAAACGCACTCATGGGTGGATGTTTGTTAAAGCCCCAATCTAAATTACTTCCCCATGCTAAAGCCTCAATTGTATCTAGTGGTAAATTTTTATTTGTTAAAGAGGGAATCAGTGTCCAAATTATTAAATGCGATAATGCAAAAATAAAAAATATATTATTAATATTTCTATTTAAGACATTCATAAGTAAATATTTACAATAATTAACGTTGCTTGACACCCCTATTTTGCTGAATATACTCCCTCGAATTCAAATTGAAAGATGCCTAAAACTAGTAAAGTTAAAAAAAAGGTTACTAAAGCTAAAACTAAAACTGTAACTAAAGCAAAACCTAAGACCATCAGTAAACCAAAAGAAATTAGCAAAGGACCTATTAAAATTTCTAAAACATATATTCCAAAAGAAACTGAAAAATATATGTGCGAAAAACACAAGGTTTTTTTTAGAATGAAATTACAAGAGTGGAAAAAAGAGCTGGTTAGAGCAAATAATGAAGCTCTTTATAACGGCAGTATGGATGATAATAGTATTTCAGCCGATATTGTCGATCAAGCAAGTTCATACACAGATAAAAATGTTGAAATGAAAGCAATCAATAGACAAATCAAACTGATTTCAGAAATTGATAAAGCTTTAGCTAGAATAAGAGAAGATACTTATGGATTTTGTTTAGATACTGCAGAACCAATTGGGCTAAAAAGACTCATGGCAAGACCTGTTGCAAAATATACTATAGCCGCACAAGAAAAACATGAAAAGGACGAAAAAGTTCATGCCGATGACTAAAAAAAAGAAAAGTAAAAAAGTTCATAACCCAATTACCTATAATTTTACTAAAAAATATATTTACTATTATTATGGTTTTTTTTGGGTTCTGCTATTGTTATTCGTATTCATTAATTAAATGAACCAAAAATTAATTTTAATAATTATTGCAATTATAGCCATAGAACTATCTGGTCATGGAATTTTTGCTTCACTATTTAGATTAATAAGCTCAATGAACTAGGGCTTCGGTGGAAATTCATCTTTATTCATAAATTTAAAACCCTTCTTTACCGCTTCTCTTTCAGATATCTCAACATACCATCTAGTAAGATTTTTAAAATTTTTAAGACCAATGTCATGCCACTCATGTCGTGCTATCCAAGGAAAAGTTCCTATATCAGCGATTGTATAATTTTCTCCAGCTAGAAATCTTGATTTAGATAATCTTTCGTCTAATTCCTCATATATTCTTTTAGATATCTTGAAATATCTTTCTTCGCCAAACTGACTTTTACCAGGATTGTAATGATGAAATTGATGATGTTGTCCTAACATGGGTCCAACATAACCCATCTGCGCCATCAACCATTGGTTTATCTCTAATCGATCTTTTGTGTCATAAAATTTTCCACTTTGTTCAGCTAGATACATTAAAATTGCCCCTGACTCGAAAATATTCTTATTATTATCCTGATCAATGATCACTGGTATTTTACTTAACGGACTTATTTTTTTAAATTCAGGTTTAAATTGATCACCTTTGTTGAGATCTATATTAACTACTTTGTATTCATAACCAATCTCCTCAAGCATGATACTTATTTTTTTTCCGTTAGGAGTATTGGCGGAGTAAAGTTTAATCACCTTTTACACCAAGACGCTCTTTAATGGTTTTTGATGAAGTGGTGAATTCAAATCGATATTTTTCATTAGGTCTTGCTAATTTAAAGCAAGCTCTTGCAGCTAAAGCACCTTCATGAAAACCAGATAATATTAATTTTAATTTGCCAGGGTAATTACAAATATCCCCTACTGCATAAATTCCTTTTTGATTGGTCTCAAATTTTTCTGTATCTACTTCAATTGTTTTTTTATCAATATTTAGACCCCAATTTGCTATTGGTCCTAGTTGCATAATTAAACCAAAAAAACCCAATACATAATCAGTTTTTAAATTTTTAATTTCATTGTTATCGTGTTTGATATCAATACTTTCTAAATTTTTGTCTCCCTTAACAGAAGCCATCTGATATTGAGTAAATAAATTTATTTTTCCATCTTTTGCAAGTTGATGCACTTTATCTATTGTAGCTTGTGCACCTCTAAATTCATCTCTTCTATGTATCACATTAACACTACATTCTTTTGATAATTCAACAGCCCAATCTAATGCGCTGTCTCCACCACCAAAAATTGATACAGTTTTACCAGTAAATATCTTTTTATCTTTAACAGAGTAAAATAAAGATTTATTTTCAAATTTTTCACACTCTTTTGGAGAAAACTTTCTTGGTTCAAATGAACCAACACCTCCAGCAATTATGACATTGGGTGTTGAAAAAGATGTGCCATTATTAGTTTTCACTAACCAATTATCATTTTCTTTTTTAACTTCCTCTACTCTTTCACTTAAATGAAATTTAATATCAAATGGTTTTAATTGATTGATTAAATTATTTGTTAATTCTTCACCCGTACATTCTGGCACAGCGGGTATATCGTAAATTGGTTTATCTGGATAAAGCTCTATACATTGACCACCAATCTTATCTAAATTATCAACTACTTCACAGCTAAGACCAATTAATTTTAACTGATGCGCAGTAAATAAACCGGTTGGACCTGCGCCAATTATTAATGCATCTGTTTTAATCATTTAGGCTTGCTTCGATGGAATATTTACTTCAAGACCATCTATTTCATCTGAGACTACAATTTGACAACTCAGTCTACTATTTGTTTTGGGTTCAAATGCCATATCTAACATATCTTCTTCACCATCTTCTTTTTCAGGAATTTTATTAAACCAATCTTCTTTGACATAAACATGGCAGGTTGCACAAGCCATGCCTCCACCACAATCAGCGTCAATACCTGGAATATCATTTTGTACAGCTCCTTCCATAACAGTCAGGCCATTTTGAACTTCAACTTCATACTTTTGATTGTCATGGGTGATGTAAGTAATTTTTGCCATTTAACTTGATATAGGTATAAAAAAAAATAGGGCAAGTATGTAAAAACATACTCGCCCTATAAATTTATTTTAAAGCGTAATTATCTTGCTCTTGCACCAGCTGAACTTACTGCAGCAGCCCAGATTACCAGACCAAATGCAATTTTGTTAATAAAGTCAGCTAAGTTGTAAATCACGTTTAGTGAGTCAGCGTCTACTCCACCTGTTAGGTAACCAAAAATGTAACCTAATGGGTAAATAGCCCATCCTACTGTTACGATCATTCTCATTGCACCAAAAGCAGTAACAAGTGCTTTGTTTCCACTCTTAGCAGCAGCTTTTCCAGCTTCTCCTGAGAATATTTCATATAGAATGTATATCCAACCTGCCATACCGATTACAAAACCAAGTGTAGCGTTGATATATCCAGCTTCTCCTAAATATCCACCGATTAACATTACTAATGAACCGATTAACAATCTCCAGAACATTCCAGAGTTTGCTTTTCTTACAGCTGCTAGAATTAAGTAGAACTCTATCATCTGTAATGGCACAGTAATTAACCAGTCAATATATCTATACACTGTAGGTGAATCACCAGTAGTCACCCATACATCCCTCATGTACATGTAATGGATGAATGCAATACCAGTTACAAGACCAGCAACAGTTACTGACGTTTTCCAGCCAGGAGCCACTGTACCTCTCTCCATGAAGAAGAAAGCAGTAGCAGCCAACATACCCATTGAAATTATCCAGAAAGATATTCCAACAAAGTCATCTTGAGCTAACATAGTGGTCGCTGCGTTTGCAACACCTGTAATACCGATAAGGGCAACAGCTGCTAATGCAAACATTTTAAGTTTTTTCATAAAAAACTCCCTCTTTAGTTAGTTTTTATTAGTTTATATAAACTAAGCTTAGGTTTCCCTAAGCAAAAGTTGTGGTTAAATACCAAATTAAAAGACTTTATTGAAGACTTAATTGTCATTAATTTACATTGATTTTACTTGTTTTTTAAAATTAAATACAATTTGTGATTTAAAAACCACAACAAAATATAACAACGAATCAAAATAACAATGTCAGACAAATTCAGCAAAATATACGATCTTTCTATAAAAGATCCTGAAAAATTTTGGCACGAGGCTGCAAATGACATCTTTTGGTTTAAGAAACCCACAAAAATTTTGAATAAATCTAATCCCCCTTTTTACAAATGGTACGAGGATGGGGTGACCAATACATGTTACAACGCCTTAGATTTTCATATTGACCAAGGCAAAGGTAATAAAACTGCTTTAATTTACGATAGTCCTATTACAGGAAACAAAAGTAAGTTCACTTACGAGGAATTAAGATCAAAAGTTTCAAAATTTGCAGGCGCACTCAAGGATCAAGGTATCAATAAAGGGGATCGAGTTATAATTTATATGCCAATGATCCCTGAAGCAGTTGTTGCAATGCTGGCTTGTGCAAGAATAGGTGCAATTCATTCAGTAGTTTTTGGTGGATTTGCTTCAAATGAGCTTGCGAGCAGAATTGATGATAGTAAAGCTAAACTTTTAGTGACCGCTTCATGTGGTTTTGAACCTGGACGAACTGTTGAATACAAACCTTTGGTTGATGAAGCAATCAAACAAGCTCAACATAAAATTAGTAAGATGATTTTATTTCAGAGAAAGGGTCATGAAGTAAAATTGAATGCGCCAATGGAGATTAGTTGGGATGAAGCACATGCAAACGCTAAAGATACTGATTGTGTTGAAATGAATTCAAATGAGTTTGCTTACATACTTTACACATCTGGGACCACTGGGACTCCAAAAGGTATCGTTAGAGACATTGGGGGTCACATCGTTGCATTAAAATGGACGATGAAAAATATTTATAACATTGATGCAGATGATATTTGGTGGTCAGCAAGTGATATTGGTTGGATCGTTGGTCACTCCTACATTGTCTACGCGCCATTGTTCAAAGGGTGCACAACTGTATTGTTTGAAGGTAAACCTGTCGGCACACCTGATGCTGGAGCGTTCTGGAAAATAATTTCTGACTATAAAGTAAAATCTTTATTCACTGCGCCAACAGCTTTTCGAGCAATTAAAAAAGAAGATCCTGAAGGAAAATTCTTTTCTAAATATGATTTAAGTAAATTTGAAAGTTTATTTCTAGCTGGAGAGCGTGCTGATCCTGATACAATTAAATGGGCAGAGAATTTATTGAAAGTTCCAGTAATAGATCACTGGTGGCAAACTGAAACAAGTTGGGCAATCAGTTCAAATTGCACAGGGATTGAAATGATGAAAACAAAATATGGCTCAGCCTGTAAAGCTGTACCGGGTTATGATGTTAAAATTATAAAATCAGATCAGACGTTAGCTAAACCAAATGAGATGGGAGATATAGTGGTAAAATTACCTTTGCCTCCAGGAACTTTTCCAACTCTTTGGAATGCAGATCAAAGATATAAAGAAAATTACATGTCAAATTATGAAGGCTATTATCAGACCTATGATGCAGGTCACATTGATGAAGATGGATACATCTGGATCATGTCGAGAACGGATGACATTATCAATGTTGCAGGCCACAGATTATCAACTGGTGCAATAGAAGAAGTTTTATCGGAACATCAGTCAGTTGCAGAATGTGCGGTGCTTGGAATAGCTGATAAATTAAAGGGTCAATTACCTATTGGATTAATTGTTTTAAAAGCAGGAGTAGATAAAGACAATGAAACAATTTCTAAAGAATGTGTTCAAATGGTTCGAGATAAAATTGGTCCTGTAGCTGCTTTTAAAGTTGCAATAGTTATAAAAAGACTTCCAAAAACAAGATCGGGTAAAATTTTACGAGGAACAATAAGAAAAATCGCTGATAGTGTTGAATATAAAATGCCTCCAACTATTGATGATCCAGCAATTTTAGATGAGATCAAAGAGGATCTAATCAAAAATAATATTCTAAAAAGTGCTTAAAACTTATTTATTTCTAATCGGTGCAATTTTTTGCGAGGTAGCAGGAACCATGTTGCTACCAGTGTCACAAAACTTTACTAAACTTATCCCAACCAGCTTGCTTGCAATATTCTATTTGACGGCTTTTTATTTACTAACTTTTGTGGTGAACAAACTGCCAATTGCGATTGTTTATGCAACATGGAGTGGTCTTGGCATATTTACCATTGCGATATTAGGTTACATCTTTTTTAAACAAACTTTGGCTTGGCAGGCAATTTTAGGGTTATTTCTAATTGTTATTGGTGTTGTGCTTGTCAATTCTTTTTCGGTTAAAAGTATTTAACTCAAAATGATCAAATTATAAATTTAAATTTTTCTAAAAAATAATATTTATTTATAAATGAAGCCTAAAGGATTTACTTTAATAGAGTTGTTGGTGGTGGTTGCTATTATTGGTATTTTATCTGCTGTAGGGGTGGTTGCTTATAATGGTTACACTGCAGGGGCAAAAAAAAATAGCCTCATTTCAAGACAAAAAATGGCAGTGAAATTTATTTTAACAGAGTTTGAAAAATGTAATCTTGACCAAGAAGTTTATTTTAATAATGATACTTCTTTCGATCAATGTACTAGAATTCTAAATCCTGGCAGCTCCACTACCCGTAATTTAACAAAAGTAATCATCAATCACTTTAACAACGTCATTGAATGGAAAAACGTGTTTAACACTCTCAATCCTGGATCTACCGAGGGTAATAAAAGAAATTGTGAATTAGGAAGTGTCTGTCTTGGAGGATATGTAGCAGACAGGATTTTAGTAGTAGCTAATTACAACGACGTCGAAGAAGATTTTGTGATTAGTGAGATTATGATGAACTATTAATCAAATTGAAGAGGAGTTCCCTCTGGATCTCCTAAAATTTTTCCATCTTTCATTTTAGTTTTACCAGCAATAATAGTGGCTACAGGTGTTCCTTTGAACTCAACATTATTAAAAGGTGACCAGCCACATTTGCTCTCAATATTTTCATTTTTAATCACAATCTTTTTATTCATATCAACAATCGTGAAATCAGCATCATAACCTTCTTTAATAAATCCTTTTTTCTTGATCCCAAAAATTTTGATTGGATTTTCACACACTAACTTCATTAATTGATTAAGTGATAGTTTTCCATCATTAACATGGTTTAACATAACCGGCATAAGCGTTTGAACGCCTGGCATTCCTGAAGGTGAATTTGGATATTCTTTGTCTTTATTTACTTTTAAATGTGGGGCATGGTCTGAACCAATGGTATCATTGATATTATTTTTAACCGCATACCATAATCGATCGTAATGAGACTTATCTCTGATTGGTGGATTCATTTGTGCATAAGTTCCAAGTTCATCATAACAATGTGGAGCATAGATCGTTAAATGCTGTGGGGTGATTTCAAAAGTAATATTGCCTTTGTGTTGAGATAAAAAATCTATTTCTTGCTTGGTGGTAATATGAAGAACGTGAGCTTTCTTATTATATTTTTTAGCAATTCTAACAATCCTTCTAGTTGAGGAAATGGCGCATTCCTCACTTCTCCACACAGGATGAGAATGAACGTCTCCATTTTTAATTAATTTTTTATTCCTATTTAAAATTTCCTCATCTTCAGAATGAACCGCAACAATTTTTGAGCAATGTTGAAAGACTTTATCGATATCCTCTTCAAGTGCTACTAAAAGATTACCTGTTGATGAACCTACAAATAATTTGATACCACAGCATCCCTCTAAGTCTTTTAGCTCTGCTAGTTGATTAACGTTTTCGGCTGTTGCACCAAAATAGAAAGCGTAATTGCAATACATTCTATTTTTCGCAAGATCTAATTTTCTTTGAAATTCTTTTATGTTTGATGTAGGTGGGTTAGTATTTGGCATTTCAAATACTGCAGTGATACCTCCCGCAACTGCGGCTCTACTTCCGGAATGAAGGTCCTCAGTGTCCGTTGAGCCTGGTTCTCGAAAATGAGTTTGGGTATCTATACATCCTGGTAAAACTAACAAATCTTTTGCATCAATAGTCTCTTTAGCATTAGATGAGATTTCACCTATCTGATTAATTTTGCCACCCTTAACACCTACGCTTACCTCTTTAAGATCACCATCAATATAGCATTTTCCATTTTTGATTATTAGATCTAACATTTTTGAGAAAAGTTATTATATTAAAATCAGATATCAATCAAATATGAATAATAGTGTTTATATATTAGAGGATAGAGCCATACTTTATATTAATGGCTCTGATGCAAAAGATTTCCTACAAAATCTTATCAGCAACGATATTAATAAAGTCACAGATAATTCAAGTTGTTTTGCATCATTATTTACCCCTCAAGGTAAATTTCTCTATGAATTTATGGTTGTTAAACATAAGTCAGGTTACTTTATCGATTGTGAAAAATCGCAGTCTGAAGAAATTTTTAAACAACTAAATCTTTATAAAATAAGATCAAAAGTAGAAATTCTTAATTTAAGTAACGAATTTGTAGTTGCTTGCTTTGGGTATGAAAAATATTTATCAATTGAAGGGTCAAAAGATATATTGGGTTTTACTTTTAAATATAGAGAAGATCCGATTTTTTTAGATCCAAGGAATAAACTCTTGGGGGCTAGACTTATTATAAACTTAGAAAAATTGTATCTATCCTTAAAAAAACTCAGTTTAAAGGACTCTAAAATAAATAATTATCATATCAAAAGTTATAAACTCGGAATTGTACCCAAAAATTTTAATAAATTAAAAAATAAATTATTTGGTATTGAATGTAATTACGAAGAATTAAATGGAATTGATTTTAAAAAAGGTTGCTATGTGGGCCAAGAAAATACTGCAAGAATTAAATTAAAAAATAAACTTTCAAAAAGATTATTCCCAATTGAAGTTATCGATGGAAAATTAAATGAGAATGATACAATTTTTGCCGATGACACTGAAATTGGTAAAGTTCTAATTAGCGAAGAATATCCTTTTGCTTTAATAAAATTTTTAGATAAAAACTTCGATAAAAACAAAATTTTTAAATGTAAAAATGGGTCAATAAAAGTATTAATCCCAGATTGGCTTGAAATACCTGCATAGTTTGTTATGGAGTATTTGATGAAAGTTAAACTTATCTTTTATAAAACTTTTGCTTTAATTTATTTATTATTTTGCACTAATGTCAGTGCAGCTGATGATGAAATATCATTTGGTGTAACAATGGGTAAAGGTATAATGGAAAACGTAAAAGGTTTGCATGGTCCCGTTACTGGTAATGCAGGCACAACAATTAAAGGTTTAGTCTTAGATGATGATAGTTTAAATACCAATATCTCAATAAATTTTGATTATAATAAAAATGTTAAAGACAATCTTTATCTAAATTCAGGAATATCATTAGTTAAACATAGTACTACTGACACAACTATCACATTCGATGGTGGATATAATTCTGCTTTTCCGGATATATATTTCTATGGTTTAATTTTTGATTTAGGTCCAAGTTATAGATTCAAAGAAATTTCTAATTTAACGCCGTACGCAACTTTAAATGCTACTTATTTTTTAGGTAAACAATCAGACACTCAATATGATGGTCCAAGATATGGTGAAGGTGGACCTCACACATACGTTAGGTGTTTAGGTGTAAGTCCAAATTTAGGTTTTTTTGTTAATTCAGGATTTCTAAAAGGTTATGGTTTCTCAATTGAGAAATTGCTCTTAGAATGTGAAAATGATCAAATTAGAAGTATGGAAAATGGCTACGATGCTGATTTTGACATAACACAATACAGAATTGATTACAGAATATCCTTTTAAACAAATATTTTTTGGTGCGGCTAGAGAGACTCGAACTCTCATGGACTAGGTCCACACGGCCCTCAACCGTGCCTGTCTACCAATTTCAGCATAGCCGCAAATTTGACCCACATTAAATCAATGACAAGAAGGTTTCAAATTGATAAATTTTTATTATGGAATTTAATCAAGAAGTAAAACAAGCAACTGATCCTATTTATAAAAAGATTTCCAAGGTTATGCCTGAAATTGAATGGTCAGTGCATGCTCCCTATATTCATAAAATCAATAAACTTAAAAAAGAAAAAAACGCAGTAATTTTAGCTCACAATTATCAAACCCCAGAAATTTATCATGGTATTGCAGATTTCTCAGCAGACTCTCTAGCTCTTGCTGTAGAAGCTTCAAAAACTTCAGCGGATATAATTGTTATGGCTGGTGTACATTTCATGGCTGAAACTGCAAAACTAATGAGTCCAAATAAAAAAGTCCTACTACCTGATATGAAAGCAGGTTGCTCTCTTTCATCTTCAATTACAGGAAAAGATGTCAGATTATTAAAAGAAAAATATCCTGGTGTTCCAGTAGTTTCTTATGTCAATACTTCTGCAGATGTTAAGGCTGAAACAGATGTATGTTGTACATCTGCAAATGCTGTAAAGATTGTAAAATCTCTAGGAGTTAAGAAAGTAATTTTTCTACCAGATGATTATCTTGCGAAATATGTTGCTTCTCAAACAGATGTTGAGATCATTTCTTGGAAAGGAATTTGTATTGTGCATGATCAATTCAACGAAAAAGAAATTCAAAATATTAGAAAAAACAACCCAGGGATAAAAATCATAGCTCATCCTGAGTGTCCACCAGATGTAATCAAAGCAAGTGATTTTGCTGGGTCAACTTCAGGAATGATAAATTATGTTAAAGATAATCAGCCTAAAAAAGTAATGATGGTTACCGAATGTTCAATGAGTGATAATATTCAAGTCGAAAATCCAAATGTAGAATTTATAAGACCATGCAACATGTGTCCCCATATGAAAAAAATAACCTTGCCTAAAATATTAGATTGTTTAGAGAATGAAACTGGCGAAATTATTATGGATCAAGAAACAATCAATAAAGCAAGAATGTCAGTTGAAAAAATGGTTGCTATTGGCAGATAATTTTTTGTGTCTCAAATTAAACTTAGTGAAAATTTTATAAAAAGTAATGTCAAACTTGCACTCAATGAAGATTTATATCCATCAGGCGATATAACTTCTGGTTTAATAAAAAATAATAATATTATAGAAGCAAAATTAATATCGAACCAAGATGCTATCATCGGTGGACTAATATTTGTAAAATATACGTTTTCACTTATCGATAAAAAAATTAAGTTTACTGTAAAAATAAAAGATGGATCTTTTGTTAAAAAAAATTCAACAATCGCAATTATTAAAGGAAATAAAAAGAATATTTTGGTAGCAGAAAGAGTTGCACTAAATTTTTTATCTCATATTTCGGGTATAGCTACAAAAACAAATCAATTTGTAAAATTAGCAGGAAAAAAATGTAAAATTTGTTGCACTAGAAAAACTATACCTAATTTAAGAGTTATACAAAAATATGCAGTAAAATTAGGTGGAGGAACTAACCATAGATTTAACTTAAGTGATGAATTTTTGATAAAAGACAATCATATTGCAAATTCAAACATAAGAGAATTAGTAAGTTTAGCAATCAAAAATAAAAGGCGAAAAAAAATAACTGTGGAAGTAGACACAATAAAACAGTTGAAGAAAATAATTGGATTAAAATTTGATCGTATTTTATTTGATAATATGAGTGTTAAAAATTTAAAATTAGGAGTTAAAATTGCAAAAAAATACTATCAAACGGAAGCTTCGGGAAATATAAATTTAAAAAAAGTTAAATCGATTGCAAAAACTGGTGTAGATAGAATTTCTGTTGGTGGGATAACGCATAGCGCGCCAGCGATTGATTTTAAATTAGAAATTTAATTAACAAATTTTGAGAGATCTGGTTTGAAGTAATTTGGACCTTTCATTACTTTGCCGTTTTCATTATAAATTGGTTTTCCGTTCTCGTCTAACTTGCTCATGTTGGAATTTTGAACTTCATCGAAACACTTATCTAAATCAATTCCAAAAGCATGACCTGCTCCATAAGTAACATATAAGATATCTGTTAGAGCATCGGCAACCTCTAATAAATCCTTATTATTCATTGCTTCTGTTAGCTCAGTTAATTCCTCTTTTATTAGATCTATTCTTAATTTATTGATTTTATCTGTGCTAAATGAAGGTTTATTTTTTACTTCTTGACCAAAGGTTTTCATAAAAATACCAACCTTGCTAAAATTTGACATAATGCTCCTGTATGTTTTTTAAAATTGATGTATATTTATAGTAATTTAATATTTGCCTATTAATCAATGAAATTAAGAAAAGAATTTGATAGTATTGGAACAATTAATGTTCCTAATGATAAATATTGGGGAGCATCGACTCAAAGATCAAAAAAATATTTCGATATTGGTGAATTTCTAGTTAGGCCAGTTTTAATAAAATCTATTGCGATTATTAAAAAAGCTGCTGCTATAGTTCATAGAAAAGAAAAACAGATTGTACCAAAAATTTCTAATGCCATTGTTAAAGCATCCAATGAAGTAATCAGTGGTAAATTAGATGAACACTTTCCACTAAAAGTTTGGCAAACTGGCTCTGGTACTCAAACAAATATGAATGTAAATGAAGTAATTGCAAATAGAGCAATCGAAATTTTAGGTGGAAGAAAAGGCACAAAAAAACCAGTTCATCCAAATGATCACGTAAATAAATCTCAATCTACCAATGATGTATTTCCTACAGCAATGCATATAGCTATAGCTATGGAAACTAAAAATAAGTTACTACCCTCTCTTGAACTTTTAAATAAGGAATTGAAAAAAAAAGTTTCTCAATTTAAAAATATTGTTAAGGTTGGAAGAACTCATCTTCAGGATGCAACTCCATTATCATTAGGACAAGAGTTTTCAGGATATCAATCTCAATTAGAGGATTGTATTGTAAGAATTAAAAATGCTTTAAATGAAATTTATTATTTAGCTCAAGGTGGCACTGCAGTTGGCACAGGAATTAATAGTAAAAAAGGTTTTGATAAAAAAGTAATAAATGAAATAAAAAAAATTACTAAACTAGCCTTTAAACCAACCAAGAATAAATTTGCTGCGCTAGCAGCTCATGATGAAATAGTAAATTTTTCTGGAACCTTAAATACTACTGCTGTTAGTTTAATGAAAATTGCAAATGATATAAGATTTTTAGGATCGGGACCCAGAGCTGGATATGGTGAAATAATTTTACCAGCAAATGAACCAGGTTCATCGATTATGCCTGGAAAAGTAAACCCAACACAATCAGAAGCAGTGACAATGGTTTGTGTAAAAGTAATCGGTAATCATAATGGAATAACAATGGCAGGTTCACATGGACATTTTGAGCTAAATGTTTTTAAACCATTAATAGCTCACAACATTTTACAATCTATCGATCTCCTTGCAGATAGTACTAAAAATTTTGCTTTATTTTGTGTTAAAGGAATTAAAGCAGACAAAGTAAAAATTAAAAAATTTTTAGATAACTCATTAATGCTAGTTACTGCACTAGCTCCTCATATTGGATATGATAACTCTGCCAAAATAGCTAAGACAGCACTTAAAAAAGGCACAACTCTAAAAGAGGAAGCTTTAAAAACAAAATTAATTAATGAAAAAGATTTTGATAGAATAGTAAATCCAAAAAAAATGATTTATCCAAAATAAGCTATCAAAATTTCATTAACAAAATTTTTAAAAGTGATTTTATTAAAAAATTTTTTATTATTTGAGTTGAACTTTGAAATTATTTCTTCAATTTTTTTATTTGTTTTATTATCTATTCTTAAATTATCAAAAGTAATTTTTTCATCGTTAAAATCATAATTAAAGTCTAACTCAATTTTTTCAATATTTTTTCTTAGTTCTTTTTTAATTTGGAAAAACTTATAAAAATCCTCCTTATTTTTAACATCAAATGAAGTCCTTCCATTTAAATTTATTTTTTCTTTATCAAAATTTAAAAATGCATCTGAAAAAAATAAACTCACATTTTCTTTCCAAATTATATTAGAATTTGAAAAGTTATAATTTCCTTCCTCTATTTTTAATTTTAATGATAAATCTGAAAATCTATTGAAATCATAAACATTTTTTACATCAAAGTTTATTAAAGCATTTAAGTTTTTGTTGTTTAAAAGCTGAGATTTCAAAATCTCAATGAAAAAAGGATTCCCAAAAAGATCTTTAATACGAAAAGTTTGATAATCTAAGTTTGATACCAGATAAAAGGGCTTAAATTCTAATAATGCTTTAAATGTTTTATTTGTATCATTTAAAAAAATATCCATAGTATTCTCATTTATTTTATAATCAAAAATATTATTTTTATTCTTAAAACTAATTTTCAAACTTCCAGTTTCATCTTTCATTTTATAATCTGTTTTATTTTCTATTTTGAGTACAAGTTTTTTTGAAATAAATTTAAAATCTAAAACTTTATTTAATTTATCATTTCCAATAATTAATTTATAAGGGATATTAAAAACTTTACCTTTAAGATTGAAAACATTTTTCAAATTTTTAAAATCGTAAAAAAAGTCACTATCGTTAATTTGGTTTATAAATAAAACCTCATCATTTTTATTCAAAAAAAAAAGATTGCTCCTTTTAATATTTATTTTATTTCTATGTGGCTCAGTTTTTAAAAAATTTGTAAAAAAATTTAAATCAGATTTTTCCAATTTAAAATCAGCTTTATCAAGAATAACATCTTTAGTTTGTATTTGATTAAATTTGAAAAAATTTTTAAAATCAATAAAAATTTTAAAATTTTTTACCTCTCCAATTTTTTTTTTATCATTCATTACGAATAAATTTTTAGAGCTGAAATGTGGTTTGGGAAAAAAGTTATATTGTATATTGTTATTAAATTTTACTACCATGCTGTATTTTTGATAAATTTGATTCTTTATTTCTTTCTGTATCAATCCTTTATTGTATGCGGTAGGTATTAAAAAATATACAATGGTCAAAAATATGGTCGAAACTATAAGTAAAAAAACTTTATTATCCTTATCAAACCTTAGTCTTTTGGCATCTAATATGAAACGTCTTAATCTATTGAAATAACTTTCTAATAAATTATTTATAGATGAAATTTGTTTTCCAATTTTTTTTGATAATAAATTTTGTTTTCTCATATAAATTGAAACAAGTTATAATTTAAAATAAAAAATGTTAAACTCTGAATATTTGAAAAATCTCAATAAAGCTCAAAAAGAGGCTGTTATGTATCTTGATGGACCTCTTTTAATTGTAGCTGGTGCTGGATCGGGAAAGACTAAAGTGCTCACAACAAGGATAGCGAATATTATAAAAGAAAAAAAAGCTTATCCAAATCAAATCTTGGCAGTAACTTTTACCAACAAAGCAGCTAAAGAAATGCAAATTAGGGTTAGTAAAATTTTAGGATCCTCAGCTACAGGATTATCTTGGCTTGGAACTTTTCACTCAATCTGTGCAAAACTATTGAGAAAACATGCTCCTGCAGTCAATCTAAATTCAAATTTTACTATTATTGATACAGATGATCAAATACGGCTAATTAAAAATATATGCAAAGCTGAAAACATTGATATCAAACAATTAGCTCCAAGATATATTATTGCAATAATTGATAAATGGAAAAATAAAGGATTTTATCCTAATGAAGTTATAATTAATCAAAAAAATATTTATGAAAAAACTATACTTCCGATTTATAAAATTTATCAACAGAAATTAATTGATTTAAATTCTTGTGACTTCGGTGACCTAATTCTTCACGCGGTAAAGATACTCGAAAAAAATAAAGACTTAAGAGAAATTTATTCAAAAAACTTTAAATATATTCTAGTAGATGAGTATCAAGACACAAATTTCATACAAAGTAAATGGCTTAAATTACTTTCAGAAAAAAATAAAAATATTTGCTGTGTAGGTGATGATGATCAGTCAATATATAGTTGGAGAGGAGCAGAAATAAAAAATTTTTTAGAATTTGATCAGGTTTATGAAAATACAAAAGTTATAAGACTCGAGGAAAATTATAGATCTACTGAAAATATTTTGGCTGTTGCATCAAACTTAATTGCAAATAATGAAAATAGAGTTGGCAAAACATTAAAAACAACTTTAAACGAGGGTGAATTAGTCAAGTTAAATTGTTATAAAAATGGAAAAGACGAGGCTATTGGAATTTCAGATGAAATTGAAAAAATAAAACAAGAATATTCATATAATAATATTACAATTCTTGTAAGAGCGATATTTCAAACTAGAGAATTTGAAGAAAGATTTTTAAAAATTGGACTACCTTATAGAATTTTAGGAGGAATTAAATTTTATGAGAGAGCTGAAATAAAAGATTGTGTTGCATATTTAAGACTAGTTAATCAAGAAAAAGATGATCTTGCTTTTGAGAGAATTGTTAACAATCCAAAACGTTCAATTGGTGATAGCACACTTAAAAGTATTCATGAATTTGCAAAAAAGCAAAAAAACTGTTTAGAGATTTCTTCGAGAAAAATGTTAGAGGAAAACTTAATTAAGCCTAAAGCCAAAATTGGTTTAATTTCTTTTTTAGATTTAATCTCTAAATGGAGAAATGATCTAGCAGTTAAAAAGATAAGTCATATAAAATTATTGCAAACTATTCTTGATGAATCTGGATATTCGGCAATGCTTAAAAATAAAAAAGATCTAGAAAACGAAAACAGACTTGAAAATATAAAAGAATTATTAAGTGCTATGAAAGAATTTGATAATTTGGAAAGTTTTTTAGATCATGTTTCACTAGCAACCTCAATTGATCAAGAATGGGAAGGTGAAAAAGTAAATATGATGACAATGCACGCTGCGAAAGGTCTAGAGTTTGAAGTAGTTTTTTTACCTGGTTGGGAAGAAGGACTTTTTCCTCACCAAAAATCTATTGAAGAAAAGGGTCAAAATGGATTGGAAGAAGAGAGAAGATTGGCTTATGTGGGTTTAACTAGAGCTAAGAAGAAAGTAGTAGTATCTTTCTCAATGAACAGATTTTATCAGGGTGATTGGATAGATAGTATGGCGTCGAGATTTATCGATGAACTACCAGACAAATATTTAGAAAAAAATTCTTTTTTTGATGATACTAAAGAACAGATAGAGGAATTTGAATTTAATCAGGATATTGAAAATGAAAGTGGTATTAATAGTCCTGGATGGTTGAGATATCAAAAAAGAATTAAATGATTAGTGATAGAATTAACACTCTTATTAGAAAATTTAATAAGTACAAAATAGACGGATATATTATTCCCAAAAATGACGAATTTTTTTCGGAATACTCTGCAAATGATAGACTTAAATCTATCACAAACTTTTCTGGCTCTGCAGGCTATTCAATCATTTTAAAAAAGAGGAACTACTTATTTGTTGATGGGAGATATACAATTCAAGCAAAAAAAGAAGCAGGGAAAAGATTTAAAATTGTAGATTTGCATAAAATTATTAATTGTAATTTATTCCAAAATCTATCAATCGGTTTTGATCCAAAGATTTTTACATCAAAGCAAATTAAGAAGTTTTTTTATAAAAATAATAAGGTTAAAAGTATTGAAGCAAATTTAATTGACCAAATTCATAAAAACGAAGTTAAATCTAACAAACCTTTTTTTTCTCTTAAAAACAAAATAGTTGGAGAAGACTATAAAACTAAAATTATGAAAATAAGAAAATACTTAAATAAAAACAAATCAGATTATTTATTTATTACAGCACCAGAAAATATTGCATGGCTTCTTAATATCAGGGGACATGATAACCCTAATAGTCCTATTCCAAATTGCCAATTAATCATAAACAATAAAAATAATTTTTATTTAATTTCATATAAAAACAAAGTTTCGAAGTTAATTAATGAAAAAAAAATTAAATCTTATCAAGTAATTGAGCCAAAAAATTTTAATGAATTCATTTCAACTCTAAAAGGTAAAAAAATTATTATTGATAAAAATACCTGCTCAATTTTTTTTGAAGATATGTTAAAAAAAAAATTCAAAATTTTAAGTATCGAAGATCCAATTTATTCACTCAAGTCATTAAAAAACAAAACGGAAATAAAAAATATGTTAGATACTCATATTATTGATGGTGTTGCATTAACAAAATTTATTTATTGGATCAAAAATATTAACAAAAAAACAATTACTGAGTTTGAGGCACAAAATAAATTAGAAAATTTTAGAAAAAAAAATAAAGATTATTTATATCCTAGTTTTAATACTATCGCTGGTACTGCTGGGAATGCAGCCATTGTTCATTATCGGGCAACAAAAAAAAACTCAAAAAAAATAAAAAAAAAAGATATTTTTTTATGTGATTCTGGAGGTCAATATAAATATGGCACTACAGATGTGACTAGAACAATTTGTTTCTCAAAACCTAAAAAGAATATAAAAAATATTTTCACAAGAGTATTAAAAGGTCATATTGCTGTCGTAAAATCTAATTTAAATAAATATTCCTCTGGTAATCTTATCGATATTAGAGCAAGAAAATTTTTAAAAGAAATCAACTTAGATTATCAACATGGAACTGGACATGGTGTAGGTTTTTTTTTAAATGTGCATGAGGGGCCCCAGGCTATATCTAAATTTAATAAGATAAAGTTACGCGAAGGAATGATTTTAAGCAATGAACCAGGATATTATAAAAAAGATAAATTTGGAATACGTATAGAAAATTTGATTTATGTAAAAAAAAATAAAAATAAAATTTACTTTGAAAATTTAACTCTAGCTCCGATTGATAAAGATTTAATAAATTTTGATTTATTAACAAATGATGAAAAAAGTTACCTTTGGAAATATAATTTAGATATTTACACAAAACTTCATAAATATTTAAATCTTAATGAAAAAAAATGGTTAGCTACTTTTATCCAGTAATTTATATAAATCCGATTGATCTATAATTTTAATTTTTAGCTCTTTAGCAGCCTCAATTTTTCGTTTTGTAGGCTTCTCTCCAATTATCAGATAATCAAGTTTTTTTGAAACATTGCTAATTATTGTTCCTGAATTTTTCTCTATTAGGGACTTGGCCTCTGCTCTACTCATACCTGTTAATTTTCCAGTAAACATAAATATCTTGTCACTCAATACACCATCAGTTTTATTTTCTATTGTTTTAGTGATGTTTAAAATTTTTTGAAGATCTTGAATTACCTTTAAATTAGTCTTATTCAAAAAAAATTTTTTTAAAGAAGTTATTTGAGTTTCACCGATCCCATCAATATTTAACAAATCATCAATTTTATTTTCTTTAGAAAGATTTACAAACTTTTCAGGACTTTTGAGTGTTTTCGCGATTAATTTAGCATTTTCAAAACCAATATGTCTTATACCAAGAGCATATACAAATTTTTCAAAGGAAATATTTTTCTTTTCTTCAATTGCATATCTTAAATTAGCAACAGATTGTTGTCCCCATCCATCCATTATTTTTATCTTTTCGTAATTCAGACCAAAAATATCTTGCGGTAATCTAATCATTTCTAGTTTCCAGAAATTTTCTACGATCTTTTTGCCAAAGCCATCAATATTAAAAGCTTCTTTTGACACAAAGTGTTTGATTTTTTCTATAGTCATCTTTTCACATTCATATCCCTCACTTGAACATCTTCTTACAGCATCATTTTTTTTTGTAATAGAATTGTATTCTTTAATTGTTTTACTGCCGCAAGATGGACATTTAAGTGGAAAAATATATTTCTTAGAATTTTTATTTCTTTTTTTTAGATCTACCTCTATAATATGCGGAATTACATCTCCTGCTCTTTCAACTACAACAGTATCCCCTATTCTTATATCTTTTCTTATAATTTCATCTTCATTATGAAGTGTTGCATTCGATACAACTACTCCACCAATATTGATTGGTTTTATTTTTGCAACAGGTGTTAGTGCTCCTGTCCTTCCAACTTGAATTTCAATATTCAAAATTGTTGAAACACCTTTATTAGCAGAAAACTTATGTGCGATTGCCCAACGAGGAGAATTTGCAACATTCCCTAATCGTTTTTGTAACTTGAAACTATTTATTTTATAAACAATACCATCAATATCAAAATCAATTTCATTTCTTTTTTTTTCTATCTCATGATAATTTTGCATTAAATTTTTTATACCCTTAATCGTTTTATTAAATGGATTTATTTTAAACCCCCAATTACCTAATTGATTTAAATAATCACTTTGATTTTTTATCGCCATATTATTTACGTACCCAAATGTATAGGCAATAAACTTTAAAGGAATTTTTTTGGTATCCTGAGGATTTTTTTGCCTTAATGATCCAGATGCAGCATTTCTTGGATTAGCAAATTTATCTTTAAGATTTTCAAAATCTTTATTTTGAATAAATACCTCGCCCCGAATATCTATTTCGTCAGGAAAATTTTTAGCCGTAATTTTTTTTGGAATATCATTAATTGTCATTAAATTTTGTGTAATATCCTCACCTTCTTTTCCATCTCCTCTAGAAAGTCCCATAACAAATTTTCCCTTTTTGAAAACTAGTGAAGCAGAAATACCATCAATCTTAGGTTCTGCGCTGTACTCTAATTCGTTAGAGCTTTTTTGGTCTAAAAAATTATTAATCTTTTTCTCGAAATTTATCAGATCTTCTTCATCAAACGCATTAGAGAGTGAAAGCATGGGAACTTTATGAAATACTTTTTTAAAAGTTTTAGATGGTCTAAAGCCTACTTTTTGCGAGGGAGAATTCTTGTTTTCTAAAAAATCGTATTTTTTTTCAAGAGATAATATTTCTTCTTTAACTTGATCGTATTCATTATCGTTTACTAATGGCTTACTCAAATCATAATAATATTTATTTAGTTTTACTAAATTTTTAATTTTTTCATTATATTCTTTTTTAATCTTTTTCTTATCCATCTCATTCTAAAAGAGTTTTAAATTTTTTTATTAAGCCCTCTCTTTTTTTCTTGTAACTTTTTAATCTTTGTTTTTTTCTTTTTTCATAAGTTTTATCAAATAAACTATAAGAATTTTCATACCATTTTGAGGATTGATAATTATATCCCAACAATTGAGCGTATTTTTCAGCTTCATTAATTAAACCAATTGTATAATGAACCTCAACTAATCGATGCAAAGCCTCCTCTGCATAAATAGTGGTATCATAATCATCAATTATTTTTCTAAATCTATTAATGGCTGATATCCACTTTTTTTTATCAAAATAATATCGTCCCAAGTACATTTCTTTAGCTGCAAGAATATCATCAATTAAATCTATTTTAAATTCTGCATCAATTGCATATTCAGAGTCAGGATAATTTTTTAAAACAACATTAAAATTTTCCTTAGCATTTACAATAGATTGTAAATCTTTTTTTTCATCAACAATCTGTTCATAATAACAAATTGCCAATAAATAATATACATATCCTAAATCTTTATGAGTAGGGTATACTCTTATAAATCTCTTTAGTTCTGCTATAGCATCACCATAATAGTCTTGAGTATAATAAGAGTAAGCAGCCATTATAGCTGATTGAGATGCCGATTCTGCTTGAGGAAATAATATTTCTGCCTCATTAAATTTTTTTGCAGCATATAATACATCACCATCTTCTAAAGCCACCATTCCTTCTTTGTAAGCTTCTCGTACTTGTGACTCTAAACTCTTTTCTTTTATAGTAGATTTTTTCAATTCCTCTTTTGAACATGAAACAAATAAAGCTAAAACTACAAAAAAAACAAAAAATTTAAATCTAAGCATATTGACTTTATACAAACTTAACTGATTACTTTAAAGTTCAATATATTTATTAAGCAATAGATCTCAATAATGTTTTATTTAAAATTGTATGAGGAAGATTTCTCTCTTGTATCTCGATTATTGAAAAGTTTTCTTTATTTTCGAACACTTTTTTTAACAACTGATTTGTGAGAAAATGACCACCTTGAGAACAATTTACGCTTCCAATTATTCTATATCCACTAGTGTAAAGATCACCAATACAATCAAGTATCTTATGATTAACGAATTCTTTAGGGTTTCTAAGCTTTTCAGAATTTAAGATTTCATTACCCTTAACAACGATTGCATTATCTAAACTCCCACCTTTTGCAAGTCCTTTACCTTTAATTTTTTCTACATCATCAAATAAACAAAAAGTCCTTGAATTAAAAATATCAACTAAATCATCTTCGTACACGTTTACCTTATTTTCTTGATTTCCAATTAAACAATCCTCAAATTTCAATTTAAAATTTATATCCAAACTTAACTTGGAAGGCTCTATAGAAATAAATTTCTCTCCATGATCATAAGATATTTTTTTTTGTATCTTGATAATCTTAATAGGCGCCTCACTTTTTTCTAATCCACAACTTTTTAAAATTTCTATAAATTCTTTTGCTGAACCATCTAAAATTGGTACCTCTTCATTGTTTATTTCTACCAGTGCATTATCAATCCCTAATCCAAACAAAGCACCCATTAAATGTTCAATAGTTGATATTTTTACTCCATGCTCGTTAGATATAGTTGTATTTAGTAATGTATTAGTTACATTAGTAAAACTTGGGTAAACATAATTGTTAAATTGTAGATCTACTCTCTTAAAAACAATTCCTGTATTTGGTTCAGAGGGCTTTACTGAAACTTTCGCCAATTTACCATTATGAAGTCCAACTCCACTAAAAGTTGCTGTTTTTTTTAAAGTTTTTTGACTTAACAATGACACACAAAACTTTTAATATGATTAGAAAAAAAACTGAAAACAACAAATATTACGATAAACTACTAATTAATTAAAAAAATTAAAAAATTTCTCAAAAAAACCCTGTTTTTTGTTAGTTTTACCAATCAACAATATCTCATTGCTATTGTGGCCTGAAATAATTCTACTTGCTGTTGTAAAAATAGAGTTATCTGAATTGTCTTTAAATTTTTCTAAATAACTAGCACTCAAAATTTGATTTAACGAAATATGATATTTTTTTAAAATCATTTCTGTGTTTTCAATTAAATTTTTTGAAAGGCAAATAAATTCTGTATCTAAAGAAAAAATATTACAATTAACATTTTCTGGTAAAGTTGTATAAAATTCATTGTCGATCACGTATCTTTCTATAAGAAAATGTATAATTTTTTTATTTTGTAAATTCGATTGACATAAATTTTTTAAATCATTTAATGGATGAATTAAAGCCTCTGAATTTATAAGATTTCCATTATTGTTTTTTTTAATTGACAATTTTATGGAGTGAAATTCATTAGTATCTATAATAACATATGTATCTTTAACAAAACTATTTAATTTTTTTTCAATTTTAAATATATTGGAATTTAAAAATTCATCCAATTTACTAAATTTAAATTCTGTAGAATTTTCTTCTATTACTAATTTTTCAGAATAAATTTTCTCATTAGTTGAAATTTCGGCAACATAAATAATAAATTGATTACGATTTAAATAAAGATATGTCTGGAAATCTACTTTTCTAGTCATTTAAGACAATTTGATTTTTTTGACGAATATCTAAAATTTTTACATTACTAAATTCTATATTATTAAGTAATTCAATTGATAAATTTAATGACTCTTTGATTCCTGTAACTGGTAATTTTATTAAAATTCCTGATATCATTTCAATATCCCATCTCCCCGAGGGAAAATAGTAAAAATTCTTTATGTTATTATATTCAAAATCAGTTTGAAGAATAATATTTTTAAATTCAATAAATTCATCTGTTTCAAAATTTCCAAAAATAAAAGGTAAATTTTTAGAATAATCTTTTGTATTAATAAATTTTCCATTAGATCCAACTAAATAATTTTTTCCATTTATATTCGTAGATGCTAAAAAATTTGTTTTTTTAATTTTGATTTCAATAGATGATGGATATCTTTTAAACACTTCATATTCTTCAATTAAATTATTAGAGTTTAATATTTCTTTTATCTGGAATTTTTGAATAGATAATAAATTATTTAATTTTATTAAATTCGTGATCTTAAAAAATTCATTATTGTTAAATTCTATACCTTCTATATCAACTATATTAATTTTAGGCAGATCAAAATTTTTCAAATTTTTGTTGTTGAATGTGCCAAGAATGATTACTAAAGAAATATAAAAAATAATTTTCTTATTTATTTGTTGAAGCATCTTTTAAAATTAATTCAATAAGTTGAATAAAACTTATACCACGAAATGCAGCAATCTCAGGAACTAAAGAAAGTTTTGTCATTCCTGGCTGAGTATTAATTTCTAAAAGATAAAATTTACCCCTGTAATATTTGAAATCTGAACGGGTAACTCCTCGACAACCAACTAAACTATGTGCTTTGAAAGAAATTTTCATTATTTGTTCATATTTTTTTTTAGATAAATCCACCGGTATAATATGTTCTGTTTTTGCTTTTGGATTATATTTTGCTTGATAATCGTAAAATTTTCTTTTTGGTTTTAATTCAATTGCACCAAGTTTCTTAGAACCAATCATTGCAGCCTGTATTTCCCGACCAGGTATAAATTCTTCAATGATTATTTTTTTATAATCTTCTAAATACCGCAATTTTTTTTGGATATCTTTTTTTGTGCATATAAACACATTTACACTTGAACCCTCATTGATTGGCTTAATCACAACTGGAAATTTAAGTTTTTTTTCAATGGTTCTAACAATATTTTTTTCATTTTTGCTGAAAGAAAAGGTCAAGAATTTTGGGGTCAATATTTTATTCTTTATAAAAATCTTTTTTGACAACACTTTATCCATTGCTATTGATGATGAAATTACACCTGAATGAGTATAGGGAATTTTATAACTCTCTAGTATTGTTTGGATGTAACCATCCTCACCAAACTGACCATGCAATGCATTGAAAATTTTGTTTGGTTTGAATTTTTTAATAACATCAAATAACTGAAAATTTGGCTCTGTTATTTTTACAGAATAATTATTTTTTTTCAGTTCCTTGGCTACTTGTTTTCCAGTATCAAGGCTGATTGCTCTTTCTTTTGAAATACCACCTGAAATTATCAATATTTTTTTCAATTTATTTTAAAATCTTAATTTCTTTTTCTAATTTTATACCAGTTTTTTCTAAAACTTCTTTTGATACAAATTCAATTAAATTGTTCATATCATTAAAAGAAGCGCTTCCCTTATTTACAAAAAAATTACAATGTTTTTCTGATATACATGCATCCCCAAAACTTTTGTCTAAAGGAACTGACTCTTTAATTAACTCCCAAACTTTCTTATTTGTTTGAGATTTAGGATTTTTAAAAGTGCTTCCGCTAGTTTTAATTTTAGTGGGTTGTGCTTTTTCCTTTTTTTTTACTAAATTCTCAATTTCATTTTTTATTTGAGAAGAATTAGATTTTGACCCTTTAAATGAAGCACTTAAAAAGATTAAATCATCGGATAAGTTACTTTTTCTATACTCAAATTTTATTTCTTTACTTGGGATAGTAATAATGTTTCCAGATTTATCGATTGCTTGAACTGATATCAGTATATCTCTAAATTCTTTGTTAAAACAACCTGCGTTCATTCTAATTCCTCCTCCTATTGTGCCCGGTATACAAGATAAAAACTCAAATCCACTGAGACTATTTTTTACAGCAAAATCTGATAATGACTTATCAGTCACTGCACTTCCGGCAATTATCACATCATCTCCAAGAAGTGAGATATTACTAAAATTTTTTCCTAATTTTATAACTATACCATCAAATAAATCATCAGATATTAAAGTGTTAGAACCTGCTCCAAGAATAAATATTTTTTCCTGATTATTTACTATTTTCAAAAATTTAATCAGTTCATGAAGATTGTTAGCTTTAAAAAAAACTTTTGTTTTTCCGCCAATATTAAACCAATTTTTTTTTTTAAGATCGTGCTCAAATCTCACATTTTTATCAAATTCTCCGAACAATGTTTTTAGTTGATCTAATTTCATTATATTAATTTTGGTAGTTGCCTCATCCAATGAGAGATGGAACCAGCACCCATTCCAATTACAATTTTTTTTCCACTCATATTTTTTTTGACAAATTTAGCCAGTTGAAAATTATCACTTACTAAAAATAATTTTACTTTAGAATTTTTTATTATCTCCTTAGCAAAATTTATATAATTAAATCCTAACTTTATTTTTTCTCCCGCTGAATATACAGGACATAAAACAACAATATCGGCATTCTTAAACGCAAAGGAAAATTCTTTTCTCAAATCTTTAAGTCTTGACACTCTATGTGGTTGAAAAATACAAACTTTTTCATAATCTTTATAAACCTTGTTAACACCATCCAAAACTACTTTTATTTCAGTTGGATGATGGGCGTAATCATCATAAAAATCAACATTGTTGTAAGTAAATATTTTATTAAATCTTCTTTGAACACCTTTAAAATTTTTTAATCCTTTTTTTATATCAGAGATTGAAATACCAATAGTAATTGCAACTGCAGTAGCTGCAACAGAATTTCTAATATTATGAATACCTAGTAATGGAATTCTTATTTTTTTAATCTTTATTTTTTTCTTATTTGGGACATTTACTAATATATCAAATTCTGTAAATGTTTTGTTTTGATTTATATTCTTAATTAAAAAGTTTGATTTTGAATGAAGTCCATATGTATAAAAATTTCTATTCTTTAATTTTTTAATTATTTTATTATTTACAGGGTCATCTAAACAAATAAATGATTTTCCAAAAGAAGGAACTTTTTTTATAAAATTAATAAAATATTTCTCTAAGTCGTCCATAGATTTGTAAAAATCCATATGTTCTCTATCTATATTTGTAATAATTGAATAAGTAGGAGGTATGTGAAGGAAACTTCCATCAGATTCATCTGCTTCCAAAACTGTCCAATCGCTCTTTCCTAGCTTAGCAGTATTTTTGATAGAATTGATTACACCTCCATTAATAATTGTTGGATCTAATTTAGTTTTTTGCAGTATTGATGTAATTAAAGAAGTTGTTGTGGTCTTACCATGTGAACCAACCACAACAATATTTTTCATAAGAGAAACAATATGAGCTAACATTCTCCCCCTAGAAATAATTGGAAGTTTTTTTCTTTTAGCCTCAATGTATTCTGAGTTATTTTTTTTTATTGCTGAGGAAATAACTGCTATTGTTGCATTCTTTAAATTTTGTCTTTTTTGACCAATAAAAACTTTTATTTTTTCTTTTTTCAATCTATCTATATTTTTATTTGATGATACGTCACTACCTTGAACTTTAAACCCTTTCCCTTTCATAATTAAAGAAAGTCCACTCATACCAATACCACCGATACCAATGAAGTGAATAACCTCAGTTTTTGCTAATTCAATTTTCATTAATTATATTTAATATTTTTTGATGTACATTAGTCCAAGTATTTTTGTAATTTAATTTTTTTAAATTTTCCTTTTTTTGTAAAAATTCAGAATTTTCAGATAATATATTGTTTAAAAGTTGCTCTATATTATTATCAAATGTCTCTTGATTAAGCATCCAACAACATTCTTTTTCTTTATAAAATAAAGCATTTTCAAATTGATGATTGTCCTTAGAATTTGGTAAAGGCACTGCAATAAATGGTATGTTTAATAAAGATAATTCAGCTAATGTTGAGGCACCTGCTCTGGTTATACAAATATCTGAATTATTAATTATTTCTTCAAAATTTTTATTAAATCTAAAGATTAAACATTCAACATTATTTTCATCATAGAAATTTTTTAAATTAAAAATATTTTGTTCATTTGTTTGATGCAAAATTCTGATTGAGTGTTTTCTTGAAATATTAACAATTTTATTTTTGAGATTGATATCAAAGATATTCGCTCCTTGACTTCCTCCAACAATCAATAAATTTATCTTTTGATGGTTAAAATTTTTTCGTTTTAAACTATAAAATTTTTCTCTTACTAAGGGAAATATAGTTTCAATTTTATTTTTATATTTTGGTGGAAAATTTTTTATATTTTCTTTGTAACAAATTATTTTTTTACATGAACTTAAAAAAAATTTATTTGCTCTACCCAAAACTTGATTGGGTTCTAAAAGATAAATTTTTAATCTTAAGAATTTTGCTGCTAATAACAACGGAAGAGACATATAACCCCCAGTAGAAAATAATTTTTCAATATTATTTTTTTTTAATAATAAAAAAGATTTTATTGTCAGTATAATTACTAATATTAAATTAATTGGAAATAAAAATATATTATTTAACCTTGGGGTATCAATAATTCTTAATTGATAATCTCCATCATTTAAATATTTTAAACCCCTCTTATCTGTTGTGATTATTACTTTTGCATCTCTAGATAAATGTTCATAAAGTATTACTGCGGGGATTACATGGCCCCCCGATCCTCCTGTAGTTATCAAGTAATTTTTATTCATTTTAATTTAGATTTCTTTTTGTAAAGTTCAAAATTATTCCAGATAAAATTGAAACACTAATTATTGAAGAACCACCATAACTTATAAATGGTAATGTCATACCAGTTGTAGGAAATAATCTAATATTTACTCCAATATGAATTATAGTTTGCATTAATATAAGACTTATAGATCCAACTAAAATTAATTTAATAGTTTCATTATTTTCAAAATTAACTTTTTTAAACACTGAGTAAATAAATAATAAAAACAATAAAAAGATTAAAATTATGGCAATTACACCAAACTCTTCGGAAATTACTGAAATGATATAATCTGTATGAGCTTCTGGAACTCTATTTTTTAAAGTACCCTCTCCTATACCTTTCCCAAAAAAGCCTCCACTCGTAATAGACTCTAAAGCTTTGTCTGATTGAAAATTGTAAGTTCCAGTTTCAGAATCTAAAAAAGATATTAATCTATTTTTAATGTATGTAAATTTTGAAACAAAAAAAATTAAGTAAAAAAATATTAAAATAATTGATGAAAATAAAAAAAAAAGTAAAAATATACTTACACCCGAAGTAAAAATCAAAACTGACCAACTAAAAAAAACTAAAAGAGTTTGTCCTATATCTGGCTGTAATGATAGTAATAAAGCAATACTTAAAGTAATTATAAAAGAAAATAAATACTTTATGTAAATGTTGCTTAATTTCTGGCTACACAATATCAAACTAATAAAAATGATGAGAAATGGCTTAACTATTTCTATCGGTTGAAATCGAGGTAAGAAGTATAGATCTATCCATCTTTTTGAACCCTTAACTTCTACTCCAATTATGGGCACCAAAATTAAAAATATTAATGATAGGAAAAAGAATAGAGAAGAATATTTTAGAAGTTGTTCTTTTTTAATTGAGGATAATACAAAAATTATAATTATCCCTAACAAAATAAAAACTAAATGTTTAAAAAAAAATTGGTAATCATTTGTATCTAATTTATCAGAGGCAATTAATGATGTGGAAACTAAGGAAAAGAATAAACCAGTTAAAAATAATAAAACAATCAGTGAAAAAAGAAACTTATCAATATTTTTCCACCAATCATAGTAGATACCAAATAAAGTACTCTTATTTTCCATACATAAATCTTTTTACTAATCGATTAAAATATAAACCTCTTTCTTCGAAGTTTTTAAACCTATCAAACGACGCTGCACAGGGGCTAAATAATATCGTATATTTGACAGATCTTTTTTTTTTGATTATTGAAAAAACTTTTTTCACTGCGTCTTGTAAATTTTTATAATTTTTAAATTTTACTTTACTTCTAAGCTGTTTGATAAAAAGATTTTTGTTTTCTCCGTAAATAAAAGCAGTAACATTATTTAAATCTTTTTTTTTTAATTCTAATTTGTCACCTTTTTTATAAATACCACCCAATAACCATAATATGTTGGTGTCTTTTTTTAACATTCCGGCAGAAGATGAGAAACTGGTAGATTTTGAGTCATTTATTATAGTGAGATACTTCTTTTGGATAATAATTTGTTGGCGATATTTCAAACCCTTAAAATTTTTTATCGTTTTTTGTAAAAGATAGTTTTTAAGTTTTAATTTTTTTGCTAATTCTATAATAAAAGATAGATTTTCTCTATTTGACTCAGTTAAAAAATATTTATTTTTGATTTCCATAAAATCATAATAATTTTTTTTTGTATTTACTTTAATAATTTTACATTTAAATTTTTTAGTTTTTAATTTTCTCGAAATTAGTTCGTCATCGCTTTTTACAAATGCTAAACAACTTTTGGATTGAGAATCTAAAAGTTTAAATTTTGCACCAACATAATTTTGAAGAGTTTTATGTCTTTCAAGATGATCAGGTTTAATATTCAAGATTATTGAATATTTTGAACTAAATAACTGGCTGTAATCTAGTTGGTAAGAAGATGCCTCTATCACAAAAATTGTATTTTTTGATATTTTTTTTTCATTCAATGGAGGGTTGCCAATGTTTCCAATAAGTCTCACATCTTTATTTTGATCTTTTAAAACTTCATATAAAATTTTAGCAGTGGTAGATTTTCCATTGGTACCTGTAATAGTAATGCATTTATTTTTATAAAAAGTAAAAAATACATCTAAATCTGTATAAATTTTTTTCTTATTAAGTTTGAGAAATTTAGATAATTTACAATTAACAATATTGATACCTGGGCTAATAATGATTATATCAAATTTTATTTTTAATAATTTTAATTTAGAAATTTGATTTGGATGTGTGTTTTTTAAATCATCAAATAGATAAATATCAGCTTTATTTCTTAAAAATTTAAAAGATGATATTCCACTTTTTCCAAGACCATAGATTAATATTTTTTTTTTCAAAAAAATATTTTCAACTTTTTTTTTCATCTCAGTTTTAAAGTAGCTAATCCTATCATTGCAAGAATTATAGAAATGATCCAAAACCTTATTACAACAGTCGACTCTGGCCAACCTTTTTTCTCAAAGTGATGATGGATAGGTGCCATCTTGAAAATTCTTTTTCCAGTAAGTTTAAATGAAATAACTTGAACCATCACAGAAACCGCTTCCAATACAAAAAGGCCTCCGGTAATTGCTAAAACTATTTCATGTTTTGTTATTATTCCAACAGCTCCCAAAGAACCTCCTAAAGACAATGAACCAGTATCACCCATAAAAATTTTAGCTGGAGGTGCGTTAAACCATAAAAAACCAAGGCATGAACCTATTATAGCTCCACAAAATATCGCTATTTCTCCAGTTCCCTCTATGTAAGGAATTTGTAGATAATCTGAAAATACAATATTTCCAGTTACATAACTAATAAATGCAAAACATGCTGCCACCAAAATTACTGGAACAGTTGCCAAACCATCTAGACCATCTGTCAAATTAACGGCATTAGATGAACCAATAATTACAAATATTGCAAAAGGAATAAAAAACCAACCAAGATTAATGATTAAGTTTTTAAAAAATGGAAAATATAAATTAGTTATATTTTGGTAATCTATAAAATTTACATAAATAACAACACCAATAATTGATAATACAATTTGTAAAATTATTTTAAATTTAGATGAAATTCCTGAAGAGTTACTATACTTTATCTTTTTATAATCATCAAATGCTCCTAAAAGTCCAAATGAAACAGCAACGTACACACAAAACAAAATATTAATATTTGATAGGTCTGCCCACAAAATTACTGATGTGAGTAAACCTAAAAGAATAATTAATCCACCCATGGTTGGTGTACCAATTTTTTTAATTATATGATCTTCGGGTCCATCATCTCTTATAGGATTTAAAATTTTTTGATTAGAGAAGAATCTTATAAACGGCCCTCCAATTATTAAAACTATTATAAGTGATGTGAAAACAGATAAACCAGTTCTGAAAGTTAAATATTTAAAAACATTCAAAAATCCAAACGTATCTACATAGTTTAATAAAAATTGATAAAGCATCTACTTAATTCCTTTTAAATCATTTATCATCTTATTAAAACCTGTCGCATTTGAGGCTTTAACCATTAAATAATCGTTATTATTCAAATCATTTTTAATAAATTTAATCATTTGAGAGTTGGTTCTAAAAACTTTACCTCTTTTTGATTTTGCAATCTTTTTGAATATTCGACTTATATAGTTTCCCTTTAAGAAAATTTTATCAATTTTTGTTTTATTAATTATTGGAACAATTGTCTGGTGAAGTTTTTTAGAATGAGTTCCAAGTTCTAACATATCACCAAGTAAGAGATACTTTTTAAATTTTTTGCTATTTACTTTATCATAATTTAATATCGCAGATTTTAGGGATAAAGGATTTGAGTTATAACTTTCATCTATTAGGTTTATGTTTTTTTTATTTATTTTTATTCTTGATAAATCTCCTCTCCCTTGGGGAGTTGTAAAATTAAAAAAAACTTTTTTATCTAATTTTGTAACATCAATATTTATACTCATTACAGCTAAAGTAGCTAAAATATTATAAATATTATTTTGAAAATTATTAGAAATCACGAAACTTTTGTTAAAATCTTTAGCTTTGATAGTTATTTTAAAATTATCATTATTTTTAATAATATTGATTAACTTCACATCAGATTTATGATTTTTGATCCCAAATGAAATTGTATTAATATTATTTTTAGTAGCTATTTTTTGATGTAATCTAAAAAAATTATCATCTGCATTTAAAATCACAAAACCATTTGGTTTCGTATTTGAAATTATTTCAGATTTTGCAAGTGCAATATCTTTTATATTCTTAAAATTTTTAGCATGAGCGTAATTTATATTAGTTATAACGCTTATATCTGGTTTGATAATTTTTGATAAATAATCAATTTCTCCTTTTTTATCCATGCCGACTTCCAAAACTCCATAATTATCGTTCTTACTCAAATTAAAAAGGCTTAGTGGAACCCCATATTTGTTATTATAAGATTTTGGGGAAATAGTTGTTTTAGAAATTTTTTTTAAAGTTTTGCCTAATAATTCCTTAAGTGTCGTTTTTCCACAGCTCCCTGTTATAGCAATTATCTTAGCATCAATATTCTCTCTGAAAATAGTTGATGTTTCGGTCAAAAATTTCAATGTATTTATTACTTTTATTTGTTTTTTATAATCTAATTTTTTTTTAATTTTATTTACAACCACTATGGAAGCTTTTTTCTTCAAAGCTTCGTCTACAAACTTATTTCCATCATTTTTCCTGCCTCGTATAGCAAAAAAAATATCATTTTTTTTAACTTCTTTTGAATTAATTCTAGCTTGTCCCAGAGTTAAATTTGTATTTAATTTTTTATCACCAGATGACTCTTTCATAAGATTTAATTTCAAATTATTTGATAAATTCAAATTTTTTAATTTAATTGCATTTAAAATTATTTTTTTATCTGAAAAATAAATTTTACGATTACCAATTTCTTGAATTTTTTCATGACCCTTGCCAGCAACTAATAAGATATTGCCTGTAGTTAAATTTTTAACTGCTTCAGAAATCGCCTTTGCTCTATTAGAAATTTCTGATATTTTTTTAATATTTATCCCTCTTTTAATATCTTTTCTAATTTTATTAGGATTTTCACGTCTAGGATTATCATCTGTCAAATATATTTGATCAGCATATAATGAAGCTATTTTACCCATTTTTGATCTTTTATTTTGATCTCTATTTCCACCACAACCAAACAAAAGAACAATTTTTTTATTAGGAAATTGCTCTCTTAGTGAAAGAAGAGATATTTTTAATGCATCTGGTGTGTGTGCGTAATCCAAGATAACTTTAGATTTATTTTTAATATCGCCAATTTTTTCTAGTCTTCCCTCAACAGATCTTATTTTTGGAATAACTGCCAAAATTTTATTTAAACTTAGATTACTTTTTTGGGCAGCTATAATTGCCATCATTATGTTCTTGAGTTGTATTTTGCCTATAAGATTTAGCTTAATATTTTGGATTAAGTTTTTATATTTGATTATTAACATTTGTTTCTCACCTACAAAATAATGAGATAAAATTTTAAAATGATTTTTTGTATTATTTATAGAATAAATCTTTAAATTTCTCCTTAATGCAATTTTTTTTATGTTTCTAAATTCAGGTATTTTTTCATCAGTAATTACATTACCTTTAATAGATACAAGTTTCTCAAAAAGATAAAGTTTTGCGATTAAATAATCTTTTAAATTTTTATGATAATCTAAATGATCTTGAGATAAATTTGTAAATATTCCTGAATTAAATTTTAAACCATCCAACCTATTTTGGCTCAAACCATGACTTGAAGCTTCCAATATTACATCATTTATTTTCTGATTTTTAAGATAATTTAATATCTTCCCCAATTGAATTGGGTCGATGGTTGTATTGGATAAATTGATAAATTTATTGGTTGATTTAACACCCAAAGTTCCAATTGATGCAACTTTTTTTTTATTAAATTTTAATATTTGATAATAAAAATCAGCGATGGAAGACTTTCCGTTAGTTCCTGTAATTGCTATTAAATTTGTTGGTTTTTTATTATAAATTTTAAATGAAACTTCAGCTAATAATTTTCTCACATTTTTTGAATGAATAATTAATACTCCATTTGGAAATTTTTTTATTTTTTTTTCAGTTACGATAATTTTCGAGCCTTTGTTTATTGCATCTAATATGAAATTATTTCCATCATTATTTGTGCCTTTAATCGCAAAAAAGACATTATCTTTTTTTACTTTTGAACTTTCAAAACAGATGCCAGAAAAAAAAGTCTTTTCAAATTTTTTTCCAATATTTGGGAAATAATCTTTAAGTAACATTTAGAAATTAAATTCACTATATTTTGTGGCTAAAATAGGCCCAATTTTTTCAACAATTTGACCTGTTGCTTCAACTGTTGTCCATCCAGCAGTATTAAAAGGTGTCCCTTTATACTTTATGTTTGATCCATCTCTATAATGATAAATATAGTTTTCATTTATTTTTGGTTCATCCAACATAATGGCTAAAACAAATTTTGGTTTAGATGTTGGAAATACTGACACAAAAGAATTAATCTTCTTATTTGAATACTTTCCATCCACACTTTTTTTGGCTGTTCCTGTTTTACCACCAATTTCATATCCATTTACATTTGCTAGTGATGCAGTTCCATCTTTTGTTGAAACAATTTTTCTCAAAATTGGTAAAATTTCTCTTGATAAGTCCTGACTTAAAATTTTTTCTTTTTTTTCATTATTGTTATTTTTTATCAACGTTGGTTTTATTTGATATCCCCCATTAACAACAATAGAATAAGCCTTTGCTAATTGAAGCAATGTAGTTGTAATGCCGTGACCATATGATGCTGTAGCAAGTGGACATTTTCCCCAATTAAATTGTATTGGTTTTCCTACTTCCTCAATATCAAAGTCAATTTTTTCTAAAATACCAATCTTAGATAAAAATGACTTAAATTTTTCTTCACCCACTTGCTGAACAATTCTAACTGAGCCTATATTACCAGATCGAACTAATATTTGTTCAGCAGTAAGATTAGATGGGATGTTTTTGTCATATTCTCTTATCGGAAATCCTGCACACATAAGAGATTTTGGTAAATCAACATATTCCGTTTCAGCAGTAATAATTTTTTCATCAAGAGCAGCAGCTAATGTGAAAGTTTTAAATACAGATCCAAATTCATAGACACCTTTAGTCACTCTATTTATATAATTTGAATCTGAGATTTTCTCTCTCTGATTTGGATCAAAATCAGGAAGAGAAACTAAAGATAGTATTTCACCATTATTTACATCCATCAAAATTGCAGCACTTCCAATAGTATTAAAAATTTTGTTGAATTTAATTAACTCTTCTCTAATTAAAAATTGTAGGTCTTTATCGACTGTTAACTGAACAGGATTTTTGCTATTTCTTAAAACTTTATTTAATGATTTTTCTAGACCTGAGACACCGTTATTATCATCATCAATTTGACCAAGAATATGACTAAATAAGTTTTTTTCAGGATAAATTCTTGTTAATTTTTCCTCAGATTGAATGGATTTATCACCTAGTTTCATTACCTTTTCGTAATTTTCTTCAGATATTTTTTTTTCTAAGTAAAAAAATTTTTTATTATTCAATTGATTTTGAATTTTGACAAAATCTTTATTGGGAAAAATATATTTTAGATTTATTAATAATTTTTTTTTATCAATAACTTTTCTAGTGCTTATGCCAATATCAATTGAGCTCACTGTTTTACTTAAATATTTTTCATTTCTATCAATTATGTCAGCTCTATAAAGTTTATTAAAACTAATACTCGAATTTTCATTTATTACTCTTTTTGAGTCTCTAGAACCAAGATGTATTAGATGTATAGAAAAAATAATGAATATAATAAAAAAAATAAAAAAAATAAATGAAACCCTATTAAATGAAATATTAATATTAGACTTATTTTTTTTAAAAGAAAAATCATTACGATTATCCTCTAAAATAATTTGTGAATTTTTATTACTCATTTTTATTAAAACTTAATTGACCTATTTCGATTTCATTATTTTTTCTTGTAATTGTTTGAATTTCTTGGATATCAAATTTTATTAATTCATTATCAAAGTAAAGATTTTGAAACTGAAGTAATTTTTCAGTAGAACTCAAATAATCAAATTCCAATCTAGTATTTTCAAAATTTTTTTTTAAATCTCTGATGTTTTCTTTTAAGACAAATATTTCATCATCAATCCTTTTTGTTGAATTTTTAACTATTGCCGTTGAGAAAATTAAAGAAAATATTAAGAATATAACAAAAAATTTTTTCATAATTTTTCACCAAAGTTCTCAATATCTAATAGTGTTTTGAATTTTTTAGCTATATCTGTCTCAAAATTATAAAAATCATTTTTCTTTATTACGTATCTGAGTTTTGCTGATCTTGATGGAGTATTTTCTCTTAATTCTTTAGCTGATGGTGTAATTGGTTTTTTTTCAACCATACTAAATAATGTTTCAGGTTGATTTATATTTGGCATGTACCGGGATATACTTTTTTTTTCAGATAAACTTTTAAAAAAATATTTTACAATTTTATCCTCTAGTGAATGAAAAGTTACAACTGCCAATATACCATTTTTTTTTAATACTTTTGTAGCTGCAATTAAACCATGTATTAATTCACTAATTTCTTTGTTAACAAAAATTCTAAGAGCTTGAAAAGTTTTTGTGGAGTTGTTCGTCTTAAAACTTTTTCTTTTTTTTGATTTTTCCACCAATTCAACTAATTTTTTTGTATCAATTTTTTTTGTCTTTCTTTCTTTAACAATATTAAAAGCAATTCTTTTGGCTTCTAATTCTTCACCAAAAAATTTAAAAATTTTCTCTAATTCATGAACATCCAGATTATTTATTGCGTCACTTGCAGAAAAATTATTTAAACCCATTTGCATATTTAGATCCCCAACAGAATTAAATGATAAACCTTTTTTTGGATCTTTGATTTGAGTAAAAGAATAACCTAAATCCAAGAGTATCCCTCTGATTTTTTCATTTTTAAGTTTGAGGTTGTCTAATTGACTAAACTTTTTATGCTTGAAAATAAATCTGTTTGGGAACTTTTCAGAAATTTTATCTGCAATTTTTTTACTTTCTATATCTCTATCAAGTGCAATTACTTGAGTATCTTTATAACTTAAAATTTTTTTGGTGTAACCGCCTTGACCAAAAGTACAATCAATAAATGTGCCACCATGTTGAGGGGTAATAATGCTAATTATTTCATTAAGCAATACCGGATAATGTTTTGGAGCATCCGATACCATGGTGGCTTCCATTTATTTTTTCGAAGACCATTAATTTTTTTGTCTTCGTAAAAATGCAGGTATTTCTAAATCATCCTCTTCTTGATCTTCATCTGATGATCCAAGTAAATCATCAGATGTTGAAGCTTGATTTTCTGTACTAAATAAATCTGGTTCATCTGTATCCACACCAAATTCCTTTAAATCATTTGAGGACTCTTCTTCAGTATTAGATGAGCTTAATGCTTCATGTGAAAAAGAATTATCATTGTCTTCTGAGATGTTTTCTACAATATTTTCAGCTTCTTGATTTTTTAATAATTCTTCGTGATACTGCTTGTTCACATCATCAACTGACTGACTCTGAATACTCTCTGATACTATCTCATTTTCAAGCTTGAGTGCAGTTGCACCATCAGAAATTGGGTTGGAATTAGTATTCTGGAAATTAAAAGAAGTTGTACCTGCGGTATTTCCAAAATCAGAATAACCAGGATTTCGATTTTGAATACGATGTACCATATTGATAACTGATTTTGTTTCTGGTTGCTGACCATCTAAAGATGTGGCTACAATTGAAACTCTCATTTTTCCATCAAGTTCCGGATCTGTGATGGCACCAATAATTAATTCAGCTTCAGGATCTACTTCTGCTCTAACTTTATTGACTGCTTCATCAACTTCAAATAATTTAAGATCTTTACCACCAGTAATATTTACTAATAATCCTTTTGCTCCTTTTAATGTATAATCATCAATTAAAGGATTGCTTATAGCCATCTCTGCAGCTTTCATGGATCTTCCTTCTCCCTCGGCCTCACCAGTACCCATCATAGCTTTACCCATTGAAGCCATAACAGATTCTACGTCAGCAAAATCAAGATTGATCAATCCAGGTCTTACCATTAAGTCAGTAATACTCTGAACACCATGCATTAAGACATTATTTGAAAGATTGAATGACTCCTCAAATGTAGTTTGCTCATTAGCTATCTTAAACAAATTTTGATTTGGAATAACTATAATTGTATCAACATGTCTTCTTAGCTCCTCTAAACCTTGTTGAGCTCTTCTCATTCTTGAGGGACCTTCATATAAGAATGGTAATGTAACAACACCAACTGTTAAAATATTTAATTCTTTTGCAGCTCTCGCAATAACATGTGCGGCGCCGGTTCCTGTTCCACCACCCATACCAGCAGCTATGAAAACCATATTTGCACCTTGCAGAATATTCACTATATCATTTAAAGACTCATCAGCAGCAGCCTGACCAATATCAAGTTTTGCTCCAGCCCCTAAACCTTTAGTTAAATTCAAACCAATTTGAATTTTAGATTTTGCTTTACTATGTTTTAAATCTTGTGCATCGGTATTTACCGCTATAAACTCAACACCTTGCATTCCGTTATCGATCATTTCATTGATTGCATTTCCGCCTGCTCCACCTATTCCCATAACCAATAATCTTGGTTGAAGCTCTTTTATTTCTGGTACCTTAAAATTAATTGTCATTTTGTTATCCCCCGTTATTTGTTTAGTTGATGCTCCCATTTAAGGCTCGCTCGATTTAGATTGGCTTTTTTTCTTGCATTGACCTTAAATTTTTCAAATATTTTTGGTTCCCATATTTGGAATGTTTTACCCTGACCAACAAAGACCATGCTATTTTTGATTTTTGCATGTTTTAATAATTTTGAAGTAAGTGAAATTCTTCCTTCACTATCAAATTGTAAATTTGTGCTTTCAGATAAAATTGATGTTGCAAAAAAATCTCTTTTTTCCTCAAAAGGATTTAAAGAATCTATAGAATTTGAAATTTTTTCTACTCTGTCTTGAGGCCACGCTTCTATGGATTGATTATTAAATGATGGATAACATATTACACCGTTATAACCTAAGTTAGACAAATATGATCTATAACTTGCAGGCACTGACACCCTTCCTTTTTTGTCCAATTTGTTTTCGTAGGTCGATAAAAACATAAACCATAAAGTCCTATAAATCCTTTATTTGGGATTTTATGGGATAATATGGGTTTTTTTTAAATGAGTCAACTAATACTATTTATAATTGAAATTTATTATTTGAGGGCGTCGGTGAATCAAAACGTGAACATTTTTAGATACTTTATAAAGATGAAAAGCCAGATGAACTATAAGCCGGGTTCTGTCATTTAAACTTATCATTTGTCTAGGCTCAAG
This sequence comes from uncultured Pelagibacteraceae bacterium, assembly GCA_902574345.1. Classification (GTDB taxonomy): domain Bacteria; phylum Pseudomonadota; class Alphaproteobacteria; order Pelagibacterales; family Pelagibacteraceae; genus Pelagibacter. The sequence goes on along the minus strand of CACGNF010000001.1, from coordinate 39,658 downwards.
ATCACTCTTAAGCTCAAGCAACTAACCCTGATGACGAGCCAAAGATAGCTTTTAGTTTTTCAACAATGTCATCTCTACTTAGTCTTGCTCCCAGTGGGGTTTTCCAGCGTTCATTGTTACCAATAGAACCGGTGCGCTCTTACCACACCTTTTCACCCTTGCCTTGTTAAGGCGGTATATTTTCTGTGGCACTATCCCTAGGGTTGCCCCTGCCAGGTATTACCTGGCACTGTATCTTTGTAGAGTCCGGACTTTCCTCTTTAAAATTTAAAGCGATAAGTCGTTCATCTGGCTTGTTCAGTTTATTGCTAAATTTAATTTATTCAAGCTAAATATTTGTTGTTACAAAAGGCTTTTAGAAATTAATAAACACTCTTTGTCAATTTTACCATTAACCAAACTTTGTCTAAATCTTCTTTGAAAAGCCAGTGTCAGGAACTTTATATTTTTGTGAAATTTAAACCCTTTAATATCATTATATCCAATTTTATTTAAATTTTTTAAAAAAATATTTTGCTCAAAATTTGTTAAAAGATTTTGGTTTCTAAACTTTTTAATCTTTTTTCTATCTAAATTGTGCCAAAAAACTAATTTTTTTTTTGCTAACATTTCCCAGGGAAATTTTTCACCCGGATCTTTTTTACGACCAGGGGATATATCAGAATGACCCAGTATACAATTTTTTTTTATTCCATATTTCTTAATTAGAAAATTCAGTAATTTTTTGAGTGAAAAAATTTGTTTTGGTGAAAAGTTTTTGTAACCATACTGATGACCAGGATTAGTTATTTCAATACCTATAGAGTTTTTGTTTAATAATTTAAAATACTTCCAGCTTGAAACCCCCGCATGCCAAGCCTTATAACGATCTGGAACTAAATTCAGTATTTCACCATTTCTTTTTATTAAATAGTGTGAACTAACTTTAAAATTAGGGTCTTGTAATCTTCTGATCGCATCAATTTCTTTTTTCATTCCTGTGTAGTGAATAATTAAAAATTTAATTCTTTTTTTTGGCCTTTTGGGTAAACTAAAATTTGGAGAATAACTTGCGGCCATTTTTACGCCTATTTTTTGATACATTTTCATATTAAATTATTACTTAATTTACTTTAAAATGTAATATAATATAATTTTCTATATGATTAAAAAAATTCTAATTATTCTTATTACAACTTTTACGTTAACTCTTAATGTTAATGCTGGATCTGACGGAGATTTAATTTTAAAGAAAAATGAGCCTTCAGAAGTAAAGGATTGTTTTGAAAAAATAAATAGAGTTACATTTGCATTAAATCAAACATTAGATGGAGTTATTTTTAAACCAGTAGCATCTTTGTATAAAAAACTTCCTTCTCCTGCTAGGACGGGGGTAAGTAACTCGTTAGAAAATATTTCACATTTATTAACAATACCCAATAATGTTCTACAAGGTGATTTTCTTCAGGCAGGAATAAATACTGGAAGATTTATTATTAACACAACTATTGGTATTTTGGGTATTTTTGATGTTGCTGAATATCTTGGTCTTACAAATTATGAAAAAGAAGATTATGGTCAATCATTAGCAAAATATGGTGTCGGACCAGGATGTTATATTGTATTACCAGTTCTAGGTCCCAGTACTATGAGAGATACAGTTGGTTCGACTTTAAATTTTTTAGGTGGCGATCCTTGGTACAATGTAACAATAGGTAATGATACTCAATTTTTTAAAAATTCTGATTATTATTATTCTAAAGGTGCAGCTGGGGTAGATTTTAGAGCCAAAAACTATGATTCAATAGAGAATTTAGAGAAAAATTCTTTAGATTTTTATGCTTCAGTCAAAAGTTTATATTTACAGGATAGACAGCAGAAGATTCTCAATTCAAGAAAAATTATTAGTACTCAGGACGATAGTGATTGGGAAGAAATTAATCAATAATATTTAAGTTATGAATACTAAAAAAATTATTACAATAATTTTTTTTTATTTTTTAACAATAAGTAACTCCTATACAATTGAAGCAGATGTGTTTATACAATCAACAGTTAATAGAGCTTCAAAAATACTTTCTGAAAATTTATCCAAAGAAGAAAAGATCAATCAACTAAAATTGATTGCTGAAGAAACAGTGGATATTACTGGAATAGGTTTTTATACACTTGGATCTGTAAGAAAAAGCCTTGATGTATCTCAAAAAAAAAAATACACAGAGCTGTTTAGGGCATATTTTCTGAAGAGCTTTTCTAGTAGGTTATCTGAATACACCAACCCAGAAATTGATGTTTTATCCAAAGATGTCTTGAGTGAAAACTATACAATTGTAAATAGCCTTTTAAAAGGTACGTCGGAAAGACCGGAGGTCAAAATTGACTGGAGAGTTTATACTAAAAATCAAGAAAATCCTTTAATTAGAGATTTAATTATTGAGGGCTTGAGCTTAGCTAGAACTCAAAAAGAGGAATTTGCATCTATTTTGAACTCTAATGATAATGATATCAACGCATTATTCAAAACTTTAAAAGAATTCTCTAACAATTAATTTTAATACTTTGGTGGGCCCGCCAGGACTCGAACCTGGGACCAATACATTATGAGTGTACTGCTCTAACCAACTGAGCTACAGGCCCAAATGAATAATCTTTTTTTACTTTGTTTTCTAATTTTAATCAATAAACAAATCTTATTTTGGTGGGCCGTGTTGGTTACGCTCCAACTACCCCTGCAATGTCAATGCAGTACTCTACTATTGAGCTAACGGCCCAAATCAATTTTTAACTTTCTAAGAAACTTTTTAATTGTTTTGATCTACTAGGATGTTTAAGTTTTCTGAGAGCTTTTGCTTCAATTTGACGAATTCTTTCTCGGGTAACTGAAAATTGTAGTCCGACTTCCTCTAAAGTGTGATCAGTATTCATACCAACTCCAAATCTCATTCTTAAAACTCTTTCTTCTCTCGGAGTTAAAGTAGATAATATTTTGGTTGTTGCTTCTCCTAAGTTTGATTTAATAGCTTGCTCAAGAGGAGCTAAAGCTTTTGTATCCTCTATAAAATCTCCCAAACTACTGTCCTCTTCATCACCAACAGGTTTTTCTAAAGACACAGGCTCTTTAGAAATTTTTAAAACTTTTCTAACTTTATCTAGTGGCATTCTAAGTTTTTTAGCTAATTCTTCAGGAGTAGCCTCTCTTCCAAACTCACTTAAAATTAACCTTTGAGTTCTTACAATTTTGTTTATTGTTTCGATCATATGAACGGGAATTCTGATTGTTCTTGCTTGATCTGCAATTGATCTTGTAATCGCTTGTCTAATCCACCATGTTGCATAAGTAGAAAACTTGTATCCTCTTCTATATTCAAATTTATCAACTGCTTTCATTAATCCAATGTTTCCTTCTTGTATCAAATCCAGAAATTGCAGCCCTCTGTTTGTATATTTCTTTGCAATTGAGATAACTAATCTCAGGTTAGCTTCAACCATCTCTTTTTTTGCAATTCTTGACTCTTTTTCACCTTTTTGAACTCTACTAACAAGTTTTTTGAAATCTGTTACAGACATTCCTATTTTATGACTAAATTCAATTAATCTTTCACGAATATCTTTAAATTTATCTTTATTCTTTGAAAAAAATTGTTTCCATATTGAATTAGTATCTAAAAATTTTTTCAAATTTGGGTTGATTTCATTTCCTACATAAAATTTTAAAAATTCATTTCTTGGAATTTTATTATCCATGGCTAATCTCAATAAATTTCCCTCTAAAGAAATTATCTTTTTATTTTCTACATAATGTTTCTGAACCAATCCCTCTAAAACTGACGGAGATAATTGAAGTGATTTGATATCTTCTAAAATCTCTTTCACAAGTTTTTCATGACTTTTTTCTTTAGCTGGAGAAAATGTTTTTGAATTCAAAACACAATCCAATTTCTCTTTTTGGTATTTGATCAATTTATTATAATCCTTCGTTAGATTATGAACTGTTTTCAGAACTTTTGGTTTTATTTCTGTTTCCATCGCAGCTAATGTTGGATTAAATTCTTCGTCAGCCTCATCATTTGAATTTTCATCATTTTCTGTTTCACCTGAATTTTTTTGTTTTGCACTTGGACCTGTAGACTCATCCTCCATATAATTTGTATCAATATCAATAATTTCTCTAACTAAAATTTCATCTTTTTGTAGTTTTTCATTCCACTCGAAAAATTGTTGAGCTGTGATTGGACTTTGAGATAATGCAATAAGCATTACATCTTTACCTGCCTCGATCCTTTTTGCAATTGCGATTTCACCCTCTCTTGATAAAAGTTCAACACCTCCCATCTCTCGAAGATACATTCGAATTGGATCATCACTTTTTTCAATAGTTTTTCCTTCTTCCTTAGAAGAACCATCTTTTTTTCTTAAAACTTTAAAATCTGATTTTTTTTCAACTAAAGAAATTTTTTCATCAAGTATGTGAATGAAAGCTTGAGCTAAATTTTGATCTGAAAGGTTTCTTTTGCCAAGAGATTTACTTAATTCTTCATAAGTTATGAAACCCCTATGAGTCCCACGTCCCATTAAACGAGCAAATGATTTTGTAATTATTCTTTCCACACTAATAAATTTGAAAGATTGTATATAATAGCAAATTTAAAAAAATCCATTATTAATTTAATGATATTAATTGATATTTTGCTTTTTTTTCAGTTCTTTCAGCTCATTAAATGTCGTCTCACTCAAATCTTTTGAAAACTTCGATTCTAACTCTTGTATCCTAAATTCTAAATTGTAATTATTTAAATCACGGACTATGTCATCTAATAATTCAATAATTTGATGATCCTTAGTAAACCTGTTCTGTAAAATATATTTGATGGGGGCAAATTTTGTAATTTTATCAATTAATTGAATGTCAATATCCAGCTCATCAATAGATAAATCATTTCCCAAGTTAAGTTTGAATACAATTTTTTCAAAAATTTGTTTATTTACCTCTGAAAATAATTTTATATCTTTAAGCAAATGAATATGATCTCGCATCAAATTCAAGTTATTAATAACAAGATAAATTAATGAAAATTCTTTTAATTCAACACCTGACAATGATTGACTTTCGTTAAAGTGCTTTTTGGTTTTTTCTAAAGATCTAGTTTTTTTTGTGTAAAAGTTTTTTTGATTTTGAGTTGCATATGGAGTTAATCCAGAAATTTTTTCCATGAAGTATTCTAAAACATATTTTTTTATATAATTATCTTTTATTGTATTAGCTATAAATTTTAATTTTTTCTCAAAAATTGCCATAGAGGATGGATTATTTTGAGTATTTTTTTTATAATGATTAAATATAAATTGATGTATTGATATTTTATTTTGATTTGAATAATCGAAAAAATATTCTTTACCATTTTTATTTACAAAACTATCTGGATCTTCTTGATCTGGTAAAAATAAAAATGATATTTGCTTTTCAGGCTTCATGTCTTTTATAGAATTTTCTGCAGCTCTTAAGGCTGCTTTATAACCGCTTTCGTCACCATCAAAACAAATAATAATATCATTAAAAAACTGATTAAGAGTAAATATTTGTTTATCTGTTAAAGAAGTACCTAAATTAGCAACAGCATTTTCTATTCCATTTTTACTTAAACCAACCACATCCATGTAACCCTCAACTAAAAAAACATTGTCAAACTTGTTAGACAATTTTCTTGCTGAGTCTAAATTGTATAAGTTGGATCCTTTTTTAAAAAATAATGTTTCTGGGGAATTAACATACTTAGCAAGAAAATCACTTTTTTCAATTATTCTCCCCCCTAAAGCAATTGGTTGTCCAGAAATATTATTGATTGGAAAAATTAATCTTCCTCTAAACCTTTCAACATAAATATTCTTTTTTTCATCTAAATAAAATAATCCAGTTTCTAGCAAATCATCAATTTGGTAATTTTTTTTTAATTTTTCAAATAAATTTGGATTTTTTTCTACGAAACCGACCTTAAATTTTTTAACTTGATCTTTATCAAGTAATCTATTTTTTAAATAATCTCTTGCTTTTGAATATTTTTCATTTTTTAAAAGTTGATCGTGATAAAAGTTTACATATTCTAAGAAAATAGATGAGTATATTTTCCACTTTTTTTCTCTCTCTTCATCTTGTTTTGAAAAAATGTATGGTTGCATACCAGCTAAATTTGCCAAATACTTTACAGCCTCACCAAATTTAAAATTTTGAGTTTTCATTACAAAGTCAAAGATATTTCCATGTTCGGATGTTGCAAAACAATGATAAAATTCTTTTTCATCATTTACAGTAAAGGAAGGGGTTTTTTCATTTTTAAATGGCGAAAGACCAACGTATTCTTTACCTCTTTTTTTTAAACTGACATATTTTGAAACTACTGTAGAGACTTTTAATCTTGTTTTAATTTCCTCTAAATATTCTTTTGGGTATTTCATGACTACTTATTAAGTAATTGTTTAATTAGCGCTCCTGCTTTAGAGAAATCAATCTCATCAGCATGTTGTTTTTTTAATTCTCCCATAACTTTGCCCATATCTTTCACTGAACTAGCACCTACTTTAGATATTATCTCTTCACATATTTTTTTTGTGTCTTCCTCATTAAGTTGTTTAGGTAGAAAACTTGATAAAATATCATATTCATTCTGCTCTACTTCTAAAAGATCAGACCGATTATTTTTTTTGTAAATTTCAATTGATTCGACTCTTTGTTTCACCATCTTCTTAAATAATTTTTTAATATCATCATCATCAGTCTCTTTTTTGTTTGGACTAGATCTATTAACAATATCCAAATCTTTAATGGATGAGAGAATTAACCTGTAAGTTGAGATTTTACTTTTATCTTTCAATTTTAAGGCTTTTTTATATTCGGCTTCTATAGTCTCTTTTAGCGACATAATTTTAATCTACTTTAAAGAAAAAATTCTTCAAAAGAAAAATTGTTTTTTTACAATTTTATAATACATCTCTGTTGCGATAATAAACCTTTTATTGTATTAACCTTTAACTCATGAGTTGTAATTGATCAAAAAAGCAAAAAATAATAGCTCAAATATTTCTCAAACTCATACAGGTATTTTAGTTCTAGAAAATAAGAAAGTTTTTAAAGGTATTGGAATTGGTTATCAAGGCGTTGCAACAGGAGAGGTGTGTTTTAATACGTCATTAACTGGCTATCAAGAGATTATATCTGACCCTTCTTATGCAGGTCAAATTATTAATTTTACTTTTCCTCACATTGGAAATGTTGGAACAAATCATGAGGATCATGAGTCAGATAAAATCTGGACTAGAGGAGTAATTTTTAATTCTGAAATAACTAATCCCTCAAATTATAGATCATTTTTACATTTAGATTATTGGCTTAAAAAAAACAAAATTATTGGTATTACTGGATTAGATACTAGAAACCTTACAAATTTCATTAGAGATAAAGGGGCCCCTAAAGGTACTATTTGTTATTCAAATAAAGGAAAATTCAGTATTAACAAACTCACAAATACAACAATAAAATGGGGTGGTTTAAAAAATTTAGATCTTGCCGAGGTCGTATCCACTAGAAAAAATTATATTTGGAAAGGGCTTAAAACTTGGAAAAAAGAAACTGGTTTTGAGAAAAATAAAAAAAAGTCTTTGCATGTTGTTGCAATTGACTATGGAATAAAAAAAAATATTTTAAGATATTTTTCGAATTTTAATTGTAAAGTCACTGTTGTTCCATGTAAGACTTCTGCAGAAAAAATATTGAGTCTTAAGCCTGATGGAATATTTTTATCTAATGGTCCAGGGGATCCAGCAGCAACTGGCAAATATGCGATCAATATTATTAAAGACCTTATTAAAAAAAATTTACCAATATTTGGTATTTGTTTGGGTCATCAAATTCTTGCACTGGCTCTTGGTGGTAAAACAAAAAAAATGAAATTAGGTCATAGAGGAGCAAACCATCCAGTAAAAAATTTAATTCATGATAATGTTGAAATCACTAGTCAAAATCATGGTTTTGAAGTAGTTAAACAAACATTGCCAAAAAATATTGAGGTTACTCATAAATCTTTATTCGACGATAGTATTGAAGGCATAAGATTAAAAAATAAACCAGTATTTTCTGTTCAGTATCATCCAGAATCCAATCCAGGGCCGCAAGATAGTGTTTATTTATTTCAAGAATTTATTCATAACATAAAAAGAAATGCCAAAAAGAAAAGACATTAAAAAAATATTAGTTGTTGGAGCTGGCCCAATAATCATCGGACAAGCATGTGAATTTGATTATTCAGGAACACAAGCTTGCAAAGCTCTTAAAGATGAGGGCTATACGGTAATTTTGATAAATTCTAATCCTGCAACTATCATGACAGATCCAGATGTTGCGGATAAAACCTACGTTGAACCAATAACTTTAGATGTTTTAGAAAAAATTCTTAAAAAAGAAAGACCTGATGCAATTCTTCCTACAATGGGAGGTCAAACTGCTCTTAATCTAGCTATGGAGGCTGAAAAAAAAGGGATTTTGAAAAAATATAAAATTGAACTTATTGGAGCAAATTCAAAGGCAATTTCAAACGCTGAAGACAGAAAAAAGTTTAGAAAAAATATGATAGAAATTGGTTTAGATTTACCTAAATCTGAAATCGTAAACAACAATAATCAAGCTACAAGAGTTCTAAAAAAAATTGGTTTGCCCGCAATCATAAGACCTGCTTTCACACTTGGCGGGCTTGGCGGAGGAATAGCAAAAACAAAAAAGGAATATTTAAAAATTGTAAAAAACGGACTACATGAGTCACCTGTTAGCCAAGTTTTGGTTGAAGAATGCTTAGAGGGTTGGAAAGAATTTGAGATGGAAGTCGTAAGAGATAAGAAAGATAACTGTATCATTATTTGTTCCATTGAGAATATTGATCCAATGGGAATACATACGGGTGACTCGGTAACAGTTGCACCAGCACTTACTCTCACTGATAAAGAATACCAGGTTATGAGAAATGCATCTATCGCATGTTTAAGAAAGATTGGAGTTGAGACAGGTGGATCCAATGTCCAATTCGCAATTAATCCTAAAAATGGTCGAATGGTTATAATTGAGATGAACCCACGTGTATCAAGATCATCAGCTTTGGCATCTAAAGCAACAGGATTTCCAATTGCAAAAGTAGCAGCAAAATTAGCTGTCGGATATACTTTAGATGAACTCAAAAATGAAATTACCAAAGTTACTCCAGCATCATTTGAACCAAGTATCGATTATGTAGTAACCAAAATACCAAGATTTACTTTTGAAAAATTTTCAACATCCCCTGCAACTCTTGGTACTTCAATGAAATCTGTTGGTGAGGCTATGGCAATAGGGAGAAATTTTAAAGAGTCCCTTCAAAAAGCTTTGGTATCTTTAGAAATTGGTTTTTCAGGTCTTGATAGAATATTTTATTTATCAAAACAACAAATTGAAAAAAAACTAAAAGAAAATATTCCAAACAAAATTTTACTTGTTGCTGAGGCGATTAGAAAAAAAATTAGTTTAGATAGGATTTTTAAATTATCTAAAATTGACCCATGGTTTCTAGGCCAAATTAAAGAAATTGTGGATTGTGAAATAAATTTAATAAAAATAGGATTACCAAAAAATTTTACAGAATTTAATAGGATTAAATCTATAGGTTTCTCAGATAAAAAATTATCAGAATTAACAAATCTTTCTGAGGACGTTGTTAGAAAAAAAAGGATAGCACTAAAAATATTTCCTGTTTATAAAAAAGTTGATACTTGTGCTGCTGAATTTAAATCTTTCACTCCATACATGTACTCAACTTATCAAAGAAACTTTTCAATAGTTTCAGAATGTGAAGCAGAGCCTACTAGCAAAAAAAAGATAATTATTCTAGGAGGAGGGCCAAATAGAATTGGTCAAGGAATAGAATTTGATTATTGTTGTTGTCAAGCAAGCTTTTCTTTAAAAGATGCTGGTTTTGAAACAATCATGGTAAATTGTAATCCTGAGACAGTCTCTACCGATTACGATACTAGTGATCGACTTTATTTTGAACCTTTAAAAGAAGAATTTGTTTTTAATATCATCAAAAAAGAGCAAATGAATGGAAAATTAATTGGTATAATTGCCCAGTTTGGAGGACAAACTCCAATCAAACTTGCTAAATTTTTACATCAAAACAAATTACCTATTTTAGGAACTCAATACAGCTCTATAGATTTAGCAGAGGATAGAGATAGATTTAGAAATTTATTGAATAAATTAAAATTAAAACAAGCAAAAAGTGGAATTGCCAAAACTTACAAAGAAGCAATCAAGATTGCTGATAAAATTGGATTACCTTTAATGGTAAGACCTTCATATGTTTTAGGTGGAAGAGCAATGGAAATAGTTTATGAAAAAGGGCAATTAAGAAATTTTATTGAAGAAGCTTTTAAAGCTGCAGAAAAAAATCCAATTTTAATTGATAAATTTATTGATCATGCAATGGAAGTTGATGTTGATGCAATATCTGATGGTAAAGAGGTATATGTAGCTGGTATTATGCAGCATATTGAAGAAGCTGGTATTCATTCTGGGGACTCTGCTTGTAGTTTGCCTCCAATATCTATTAAACCATTTTTAGTAAAGGAAATTGAAAATCAAACTAAAAAATTAGCGTTAGCTTTAAAAGTCAAAGGTTTCATGAATATCCAATTTGCAATAAAAAAAGATGAAATTTATGTGATTGAAGTAAATCCTCGAGCTAGTAGAACTGTGCCCTTTGTATCTAAAGCAAAAGGTTTGCCATTAGCAAAAATTGCATCAAGAGTAATGGCTGGAGAGAAATTATTGAAATTTAATTTAAAAGAAAAATCAAAAGGAATGTATGCAGTTAAAGAAGCAGTATTTCCTTTTAACAAATTTCCAAATAGCGACTTACTTCTTGGTCCAGAAATGAAATCGACAGGTGAAGTAATGGGGTTTGATAAAAATTTTGGCATGGCATTTGCAAAAAGTCAAATTGCTGCTGCGAATTCACTTCCAAAAAACGGTCTTGCATTTATATCTTTGAAAAACTCTCATAAGGATGAGGGGATAGGTCTGGCTAAAGATTTAATTAAATTAAATTTTAAGTTAAGTGCAACAAAAGGTACTGCAGAGTACATTCGAAAACATGGAATGAAATGTAAAATTATAAATAAAGTCAGCAGTGGAACGCCTCACATAGTAGATGTTTTAGATTCAAAGAGAATAGCACTTGTAATCAATACTGGTGGAGGAAATAGTGAGCATCGAATAAACGATGCTATCGCACTTAGAAGAGCAACTTTAAAGAATAAAGTTCCATATTGTACAAATATGTCAACTGCTCAAGCATGTTTGGAGGCAATAAAATCTCTCAAAACAAAAAAACTTGATGTCATTGCACTGCAAGAACTCAAATAATATTACAATTAAAAGTTGTATAATTATTTTTTTGCTTACGCATAATTGCCCAAAATGAATAATCGTTAGGTTGTATTCATCAAATTTATTTTTTAAAATTTAATTATATGAGTTCAGAAGTTCGTCAATATGTTATCGAAGACGCACCTAAAAAAAGTGAAATTTTTAGTGCTCAACTATTAAAACTTCCTGTCAAAAAAAAAATTTTAAAATCAAAAACCACTAATCTAGATAAATTTACATATTGGAAACTTTATGACAAAACAAATATTCATGAAGATGGCGACCAGTTGAAAGCAGTAACAGGGATCTGTTTAGTAGTGGGCGTGTTTAGTGTTATTGGTTTATATTCGAGTTTATTAAATTAATTACTCAACTTTCCAATCAGTGGGGAAAGTGACATAATTTACCTGAATACATCTTCTTTCCTTAATAATTTTCTTTTTTTCCATACCATGCCAAGTATTAGGTCCGCTAGTGAATAAATATCCATAATTATGTTTGTAAGGAACTGTTTTAACCTTTTCTAATTTTTCATTATAAAAATCAGTGCCTAGATCCTCAGACTCTTTTGCATTATTAACAAAAATCAAACCTGACATTAATTTTTCTTTAATATCGCAATGCGGCTTAAGCCAAAAACCTTCACGATCACATATAATTTCAACTCTAACATATGAATTAGATAAATCTTTATCAATCATTTTTGAAATTGCATTACAAGTTTCCTTTGACTGAAGCTCAGTAATAAATTTTACTAAATTTGGAAATTGTGAAGCATTTTCTTTTGTGACAAAACATCTAAACTTAATTGCTTTTCCTCCAGATGCTATTCCTTCTCTAAATTCTGCCGCACCACCATCAATAGCTCTTGTTCCATCATAATTAAGATTATGTTTACTGATGTCAGGGATGTCTGCATTTTCAATTTCTTTAATTGCTTCATCGCTTAAAGCATTATTATATTCCCAATGATTAAAAGGAGATTCATATTTTTTTGAGTTATTTAAAATTGAATTAAGAAAAGTCATAATTTTGAAATCTTTTTTCTATATAACCTGCTATTCTATCAGTTTCATTAAGTTTTTTATAATCCCAACTCTCAACAGAAGAGTCTAGATTTCTAATAATATCTAAAGATTTGAACAACTCAAAAAATTTTTTGAAGCGATAATTGTTCTTAATAGCTGGCATATTAGCAACATATATAGGTTTACCTGTTATTGCAGCTTCAGATATCATGGACGTTGAGTCACAAGTCACCACTATATGGTCTGCTAACTTAAGTGATGATAAATAAGCTTTTTTATCAACATCTGAAATGATGATTTGATCCCCATTATAAAAATCTTTAGCTTTATCAATAATTCTTTGAGGTGTTCTCATTGAAGGAATGAAAATTAATTGGTAGCCATTATCAAGAAAATTTTTTTTGATTTTATTAAAAATTTCTTCAATTAAATTATCACTAAAACTATAGTATTTATTTGGACCACCAACAACAAGTACAACCACTTTTTCTTTTTGAATTTTTGGTTTTAAATAATTTATATTATCATCTAATTCACTTTCTCGCAGATAGTGGATAGCCCCTTTAGTTGAAAATACGTTTTCACCTTTTAGATCATCATGTTCTGGAGCAATTACAAAATCAAAATTATTTAAAGATACCTTCGGATCTTGAATATGAATATTCATGATTTTATTTCCAAACTTTTTTTTTAAGAAAATTGAGGGAATTACACTTTTTCTGCCACAAGAAATCACAACATTAAATTTTTCTAAAATATCATTTTTGAAAACAAACCTTTTAATTGGTGTGATTTTTGGGGGGATCATTTTCCAAAAATTATTCAGTTCAATTTTCTCGTGTATAAAATCTAAACCTAAAGCTTTGGCAAGTCCTTCAACTTGGCTAATCATGCCATGCATGCCCTCGGTCAATAATAAACCTTTTAATTTAGTCATTAATCACTATATAGCTTTCATATGAGTCAAAATCCAACTAAACACACAAAAGTGTTAATAATTGGGTCTGGTCCAGCTGGATATACAGCAGCTGTTTACGCGGCAAGAGCAATGTTAAATCCAATTTTGGTTTATGGTTCAGAGCCAGGTGGACAATTAACGACTACAACTGATGTTGAAAATTTTCCAGGGTTTGCTGATGTTATTCAGGGTCCTTGGCTTATGGATCAAATGAAAGAGCAAGCAAAAGCAGTTGGAACAGAAATGATTGAAGATCATATAAGTTCTGTCAATTTAAAAAAAACACCGTTTGAAGCCATTGGAGACACTGGTCAAAAATACACTGCTGATAGCATTATAATTTCAACAGGGGCACAAGCAAGATGGTTAAATTTAAAATCAGAACAAGAGTTCAGAGGTTTTGGAGTATCCGCATGTGCAACATGTGACGGTTTTTTCTTTAAAGACAAAGAAGTAGCTGTTGTTGGAGGAGGTAATGCAGCTGTTGAGGAAGCGATGTTTCTTACAAAATTTGCATCAAAAGTAAAATTAATTCACAGAAGAGATAATTTAAGAGCTGAAAAAATGCTTCAAAAAAAACTTATGGAGAATAAAAAAATTGAAATTATTTGGGATAGTGTTGTTGAAGACGTTATTGGTGATAAAGATCCAAAAAATGTTAAAGGAATTAAAATCAAGAATGTTAAAACAAATAAAATTGACGAAATTAAATTAGATGGTGTCTTCATCGCAATTGGACATGATCCAGCTACACAATTATTTAAAAATCAATTAAGTATGGACAAAGAAGGTTATTTGATAACTAAACCAGATTCAACTGAGACTAATGTACCAGGCGTTTATGCGGCTGGAGACGTAAAAGATAAAACATTTAGACAGGCAGTGACTGCTGCTGGTATGGGTTGTATGGCAGCACTAGAGGCTGAAAAGTTTTTATCACATTAAAGTGAAAAATAACCTTCATGTATTTTTAGGAGCAACAGTTGCTGATGCAGCTGCGAGACCACTACATTGGGTTTACAATCAAAAAAAACTAAATTTTTATATTAAAGGTAAAAAAGACTATACTTTTTTAAAAAAAAATAAAAGTCCTTTCTACAATATAAAAACTGGAAAAGTATCAGGTTATAATGAAATTGGACAAGTTATGTTTCAAACACTTCTAGAAAATTATGATGATATAGAGAAAAATTTTAAAAAAAATATTCTGAAAAATTTTGGTCCTGGGAGCAAATATTGGAAAAATTTAAGCCTCAGATCAAAATATAAAAAAGTAAAAGATTGGCGTGGAATGATCAAAGGACCATGGATACACCAAAATATTATAGAAACTGTAAACAATATTAAATCAAATAAGAAAATTTCGGGTGGTGTAAAAGTTAATGAGTCTGATGGGTTTTGTGCTGCACTTCCATACTTTCTCTATGGTTATGATTTCAAAAGTCTAGAGAAAATCATAAGAATTGTGACTGCTTCAAAAATTAGTTTAAAATATGCATTAGCTAAATTTTATATAATTGATTTTGCTCTTAAAGGAGCCAAAGATCCAGTTCATGAATTTATTAAAAGATTTAAAAAAAGTACGTCATTTAAAAATATTGTTAATGATATTAAAAAAATAAGAAGATTAAATTCAAAATTTCACCCTATAACAATTAAAAAGCTTGGTATGGCATGTAGTTATCCAGGAACTTTTAATAGTTCAATATATACAATAATTAATTCAAGAAATTATAAAGAAGCTATATTAAAAACAATAAAGGCAGGTGGTTGCAATTGCTCTAGAGCAAATTTCACTGGGGCATACTTCGCTGCATTAAAAGGATTAAATTCAATTCCGAATTCTTGGATAAAAAAAACAATTCCAGCAAAAAAGATTTTAAGCCAAAAATAATTATTTATTTAATCCTTCACAGAAAGATTTAATTCTCAACATAGCTTTTTTTAAATTATTCATTGACGTAGCATATGAAATTCTAAAATAACCATCTAAGCCAAAAGCTGATCCTTGAACGACAGCAACATTCTCTTTTTCAAGTAATTTTTGAACAAAATGAGAGTCTGTTTTTAATTTTGTTTTTTTATTTAATAATCCTTTACAACTTGGAAACACGTAAAATGCACCATTAGGAGTCAAACAATTAATTCCTTTTATATTATTAAGACTTTTAACAACAAAATTTCTCCTCTCTTTAAATGCTTTTGCTCTAGTTTTTATAAAACCCTGCTTTCCATTTAATGCCTCAACTGCTGCTGCCTGACTTATTGAAGATGGATTTGAAGTAGATTGAGATTGAATTTTTCCAATTGCTTTGATTATTTCTTTAGGACCAGCAGCATAACCTATTCTCCATCCCGTCATTGCGTATGATTTACTTACTCCATTCATGGTAAGTGTCCTATCTTTTAATTTTGAAACTTGAGCTATCGTGAAAAAATTAAAGTTGTCATATCTAACATGCTCATAAATATCGTCACTTAAAATAAAAATTTTCTTATTTCGAATTAAAATCTTAGCTAAATCATAAATTTCTTTTTTTGAATACCCTGCTCCTGTTGGATTGGATGGAGAATTAAGAATTATCCATTTAGTTTTTTTAGATATTGCTTTTTTTAATTTCTTTGGAGTTAATTTAAAACCCTCTGCTGCTGTACATTTTACTATTTTTGGTTTTCCGCCAGCTAATAAAACCATATCAGGGTATGATACCCAAAAAGGTGCCGGTATAATTACCTCGTCACCTTTATTTAGAGTTGCCATAAAAGCATTATAAAGAACTTGTTTACCGCCTGTGCCAACAGTTATTTGATCTAAAGTGAAGTTCAATTTATTTTCTCTTTTAAATTTTTTAATGATAGCTTTTTTAAGTTCAGGCGTGCCATCAACAGCAGTGTACTTTGTGTCCCCTCTTTTGATGGCTTTGATCGCTGCATTTTTTATATTTACTGGAGTATCAAAATCCGGCTCCCCAGCACCAAGACCAATAACATCTTTTCCAGCTGCTCTTAATTCTCTTGCTTTCTGAGTAACTGCAATTGTTGGGGATGGCTTAATTCTTTTTAAACTGTCTGATATTATGCTCATTGAAATATAAATTAATTCTACTACGTTCTTTAATATATGGAAAATACATATCAAGATTTAATTACGGATATTCAGAGCAAAAACCCAAAAATCAGTGGAAAACTTGAAGGCGGTAAAAAATTTAAAATTAAATCTGATTTTAAACCTGCAGGCGATCAACCAGAGGCAATTAAAAGATTAGTTAATGGTGCAAATAAAGAGGAATTTAACCAAGTATTACTCGGAGTGACCGGTTCAGGCAAAACATTTACAATGGCCAAAGTAATTGAGTCCACTAACAGACCAGCATTAATTTTAGCTCCTAATAAAACACTTGCTGCACAGCTATATGGTGAAATGAAAACTTTTTTTCCTGATAATGCCGTAGAATATTTTGTATCTTATTACGATTACTACACCCCAGAAGCTTACGTTCCTAGATCAGATACATACATTGAAAAAGAAGCATCGATAAATGAGCAAATAGACAGAATGAGACATTCCGCAACAAGATCTCTCTTGGAGAGAGATGATGTTTTAATAGTAGCCAGTGTATCATGTATTTATGGGCTAGGTTCCGTTGAAGCTTATAGTAAGATGACTTTAACACTTCAAAAAAATTATAATTACAACAGAGAACAAATTATTAAGTCTTTAGTTGCATTACAATATAAAAGAAATGATCAAAATTTTTATAGAGGTACCTTTAGAGCTCGGGGTGAATATCTAGAAATCTTTCCATCTCATTTAGAGGATCGAGCGTGGAGATTAAGCTTATTTGGAGATAAACTTGAACAAATTGAGGAATTCGATCCATTAACTGGAGATAAAGTTAGGGACTTAAGCCTCGTAAAAGTCTACGCTAATAGTCATTATATCACTCCAAAACCTACCATTGAACAAGCGATAATAAATATAAAAAAAGAATTGGATATAACTCTTAAAAAACATAAAGCTGAAAATAAATTACTAGAGGCACAAAGATTAGAGGAAAGAACCAAATTTGACCTGGAAATGATTGAAGCAACGGGTTCGTGCGCGGGAATAGAAAATTATTCTAGATTTTTATCAGGGAGAAAACCAGGTGAACCACCTCCTACATTATTTGAATATTTTCCAGACAATACTTTAATTTTTGTCGATGAGTGTCATGTAACTGTTCCACAACTTAATGGGATGTATAAAGGAGATAGATCAAGAAAAAGCACTTTAGCAGAATATGGTTTTAGACTTCCCTCGTGTATGGACAATAGGCCTCTTAAATTTGAGGAATGGGATTTAATGAGAACACAAACGGTATTTGTCTCTGCAACCCCAGGACCTTGGGAATTAGAACAAACGAAAGGTAAATTTATCGACCAAGTCATAAGACCAACAGGCTTGATTGATCCACCTGTAGAAATTAGGCCTGCGAAAAACCAAGTTGATGATTTAATGCATGAGTGCAAAAAAGTGATTGAAAATAATCATAGAGTTTTAGTAACAACTCTTACAAAAAAGATGGCTGAAGATTTAACAGAGTATCTTCATGAAAATGGTGTAAAAGTGAGATATCTACATTCCGATATTGATACCCTTGAAAGAATAGAGATCATGAGAGATCTAAGAATGGGAGTTTTTGATGTTCTCGTAGGAATTAACTTATTAAGAGAAGGTTTAGATATTCCAGAATGTGCTTTAGTAGGAATTTTAGATGCAGATAAAGAGGGTTTTTTAAGATCAGAAACTTCATTAATTCAAACTATAGGTAGGGCTGCTAGAAACGTAGATGGCAAAGTAATTCTTTATGCAGATAAAGAAACTAAAAGTATAAAAAAAGCCATTCAAGAAACTGAAAGAAGAAGAAAAATTCAATTAGATTACAATAAAAAACATAAAATTGATGCGAAGACTGTAAAAAAAGAAATTAATGATATTTTAGAGAGTGTTTATGAAAAAGACTACGTTAAAATTAGCGAAGGTTCAAATGTTGGAGGAAATCTTAAAAAACACTTAAAAGCTTTAGACAAAAAAATGAAGGAAGCAGCATCAAATCTAGAATTTGAAGAAGCAGCTAAAATAAGAGATGAGATTAGAAAATTAGAAAGCACAGAGTTAGAGATCTTACTAAATCCAAAAATAAAACAATATGATGTAAAAAATAAACTTTATCCAAAAGGTAGATCGACAATGGGAATGCCAGGAACTAAAGTTACTAAAAAAAAAGATAAAAAATGGAAGCACAGAGGATAATAATAACTGGTGGAGCAACTAGAATAGGTGCTGCAATAGCTGAAAAATTATCAGGGCCAAACAAACAAATTATAATTCATTATAATAAATCAAAAGCAAAAGCTGAAAATTTAAAAAAGAAACTTCAAAATTATGGGTCTAAAATTTACTTGGTAAAAGGAAATCTTAGTAAAGAAAAAGATGTCATGAAAATTATGAAGTTTGCTAAATCAAAATTAAAATATTTTGATTGTCTAATTAACAATGCATCTTTATTCGAAAATGATAAACTAGAAAACTTTAGTTCAAAAAGTTGGGAAAATCACATTTCAACAAATCTTAAGGCTCCTGCCCTTTTATCAAAAGAGTTCTCAAAAAATATCAGGGGAAAAAATAACAATATTATTAATATTATTGATCAACGAGTATTTAAATTAACTCCGTTTTTTTTTTCATACACAATAAGTAAAACCGGACTTTATACTCTTACAAAAACTAGTGCTATGAGTTTAGCACCTCATATAAGGGTAAACGGTATAGCACCAGGACCAACAATTAAAAATAAAAGACAATCCGAAAAACACTTTAAAAATCAATATTTAGCAACACCTCTCAAAAAACAAGTTGATGTAAAAGAGATTTGTGATGCAGTTGACTTTTTTATTAAAAACAGCTCTATTACTGGTCAAATTTTAGCTATAGATAGTGGTCAAAGTTTAAACTGGCAGACACCCGATATAATGGGAGGAAAAGAATGAAAAAAATATTTTTAATTTTAATTTTTTTATTTATATCAAATAATCTATCTGCCAATACTTTAGAATATAAAGGTCTAGAAAAATTATCCAAAAATAATACTTTCATGAACGATAAAGGCAAACCTTATTCGATTGAAGAGATATCTGATAAAAATAGTTCATTAGTAATAATTTATAATCATGGAAGTATTCAAGATCATAAGCAGGACTCATGCAAAGCAAAACCTAAATTTGGATATCTTTGGGATGCTGCAGTGGTACCAGCTATCTTAAAGTTACATAATAAAAAAATTAATGGATTAGAAGTTAAGATTTATCGGCTATGCTCAGGGGTAAAAGGCATGTCGGTCAAGAATCAAAAAAAATACAGAAAAGAATTAAAATCAAAAGGAAAAATTAATTTAGTAGATGAACATAAAAATATTAAAAGACAAAATATAATTCTAAATGAAGTTCAAAAATTAAAGAATCTTGGATTTGATAAAATAATATTATCGGGATATTCAGCTGGTGGATGGTCATCTCTAATTTTACAATCAAGATATCCAGAAAAAATTATAGGAACTATTGCTTTTAACCCAGCATTTGCGGGGCCAAAGAAAGAATGGCAAAAAAAATATCCTGAATGGGGTGCTTTTAGAGAAGATTCAATAAATAAATTTAATGAAGCAGACAGAATAAATGCAGTTGTTTTTGCACACCAAGATGACATATTTGAAGATCCTCAAACTTTATCATTTTTTCAAAATTTTAAAGATTTGGAACTTATAGATTATAGCGAATTAAAACCAACTACATGTACTTGGGCAGATGGAGATAAAAAAATGACCTCAGATAAAGGACATAATATTCCACAATCAAAATGTTTTACAAAATATTTAGAGGATAAAAATTATCTGATTTCATTTCTAAAAAATATACTTTGATGAAAAAAAATAATTTGAAAATTGTTAAAATAGACAAAAATAAAAGCTTATTTAATTATGAAAAGAAAATTCTTATTAATGAATTAATTTTGGATTTAAAACTTGGGTACTTTGATTTTGAAAAAGAAAAACCTCAAAAAGTTAAATTTAGCCTTCAAATTGACTATCAAGACAAAAAGCCTTCAAATGACAAAGATATTAGATCTATTGTCAACTACAGCACAATTGTCAAATTAATTACAAAACTAGTAAAAAAGAAACATTATAATTTTTTAGAAACGCTTGCAGAGTCTGTTTTTGATGAATTGTTTAAGGACAAAAGGATTGCAAAAATAATGCTCAAAATTGAAAAATTAGAAATTTTAAAACAATGCTCATCAGTTGGTATACAAATTACCAAAAAAAGAAGTCATGATAAGTTCTGAAATTGGAAAAGAAGTAATTAAAAAAGAACTACCATTAATACCTAAACTACCTGGTGTTTACCGCATGCTTAACGATAAAGGAGAAATTCTTTATGTTGGTAAAGCAAAAAATTTACCTAATAGACTTAAAAGTTATATTGCAGAAAAAAACCATATTATAAGAACAGAGAGAATGTTATCTCAAACAAAAAAACTTGAGATTACAACTACCTCTAATGAAAGTGAGGCTTTATTGCTTGAAGCTAACTTAATTAAAAAGCACAAACCAAAATTTAACATTTTACTTAGAGATGATAAATCTTTTCCATTTATATTTATTGGTAATCAAGATGTCTGGCCTCAGATAAGACGACACAGAGGAAAAAAAACTAAGGAAGGTTTTTATTTTGGTCCATTTGCATCAGCTGGCTCAGCAAATTGGACTATAAAGATGATACAAAAAATTTTCCATTTAAGAGTATGCGATGATACAGTTTTCAAAAATCGAGAACGACCATGCATTCTTTACCAAATTAAAAGGTGTTCTGGACCTTGCGTTGGATATGTCGAAAAGGAGGAGTATAAGAAAACTGTTGATGATGCGATAGAGTTCGTTTCAGGAAAATCAAGAAAAATTCAAAAAAGTCTTTCAGATCAGATGGAAAAAGCTAGTGAAGATTTAGATTTTGAGAAAGCTGTAATTTTGAGAGATAGAATAAAATCATTAAATATTATTCAATCTTCCCAAAGAATCAATGAAGCAAATTTAATCGAGGCCGATGTGATTGCAGGTTATAAAGAGTCTGGAAAAACTTGTATTCAGGTTTTTTTTTATCGTTCAAAACAAAATTGGGGTAACCAAGCATTTTTTCCAAAACATGATCCAGATGAAAGTCTAAGTAATATACTGAATTCTTTTGTTTCACAATTTTATGAAAATAAAAGTGTGCCTTCATCGATAATAATTTCCGAAGAAATAAGAGAAAAAAATCTTATTGAAAAAACTCTCTCTAAAAAAGAGGGTAAACAAGTAAACTTATCTGTTGCAAAAAAAGGGTCAAAACTAAAAGTTATCAATCAAGCAACCAAAAATGCAAAAGAAAGTTTAAATCGAAAACTTTATGAAAGTCAGAATAATAGAGAATTATTTGACTCAGTTGCGAGTAAATTTAATCTTGAGACAAATATAAATTTAGTAGAAGTTTATGATAATAGCCATATTCAAGGAACAAATAGTGTCGGGGCCTTAATTGCATTCGGTGAAGAAGGTTTTATTAAGAAAAGATATCGAAAATTTAACATTAAATCTAAAAAGAATGAACAAGATGATTACGGAATGATGCGAGAAGTATTAAACAGAAGGTTTAAAAGAGCAATTCAAGAAAAAGACAATTATCTCTCCTTTCCTGATTTAGTAATAGTAGATGGCGGAAAAGGTCAATATTCTGTTGCAAGAGACTCTTTAAATGAATTAGGACTTCACGAGATACCGATTATCGCGATTGCTAAGGGAAAATTTAGAAATAGTGGTAATGAAACTTTTTTTCATAATGGCAAAGAATATAAATTTAATAAAAATGACCCTACTCTTTTCTTTCTTCAAAGAATTAGAGATGAATCTCATCGTTTTGCAATTAGTGCTCACAGAGCAAAGAGAAAAAGAGGGATTAGTAAGTCTTTGTTAGATCAGATCGAAGGTATTGGATCTATCAGAAAAAGGGCTTTATTAAATCATTTTGGATCTGCTCGAGCAGTTGAGTCTGCTAGTCTAGATGAAATAAAATCAGTTGAGGGCGTTGAGGAAAAAGTTGCAAAAAAGATATATAACTTTTTTCACGAATAGAGATTATGCTAAGAAAAATACCCAACATACTAACAGTAGGTAGAATTTTAATTGTACCTTTTTTTGTTTTAGCTTTCTATTTGCCTGGATTTTATGGAGATCTAACTGCTTTAGTATTATTCATAATTGCATCCTTTACAGATTTTTTAGATGGAATGTTAGCTAGACTACTTGGAGAAGAGTCTAAATTAGGAGAGTTGTTAGATCCAATAGCAGATAAAATTATTGTAGCTGCAGCACTAATTTTATTAGTTATGGATGGTACAATTAAAAATTATGAGGTTATTGCTGCAATAATAATTTTAACAAGAGAAATATTAATATCTGGTCTTAGGGAATTTTTAGCAAAAGGTAAAATTAAATTACCTGTCTCTAATTTAGCAAAATTAAAAACAGTTTTACAAATGGTCTCAATCGGTCTTTTACTTTCTGGAGATACAGGAAATAAAATTATCAATTTTCAAGACTATAATGCTCAAACAATTGGTATAATTTTATTATGGCTATCAGCAGCTTTGACTTTATTCACAGGGTATGAGTATATACGTAAAGGAATAGACCACGCTATATCAGAAGATAGTAAAGATTAGGCAGCTTTTTTCTTTTTAACCATAGCTAAATAGCTCTCATTTAAATCAATTATCAAATCGCAAACTTTAAATTGATAATCTGCAATAGTAGATACAGGGGTTACTTCAGCTGCAGTGCCTGTTAAAAAACATCCAACGAAATCTTTTAATTCTTCTGGTTTTATTTTTCTCTCATGTACTTTGATGTTTTTAGATTTTGCAATTTGAATCACAGTTCTTCGAGTAATCCCATCTAAAAAAGAATCTGGTATTGGAGTGTGTAGCTCACCATTTTTATCTTTGAAAAAAATATTTGCTCCAGTTGCCTCTGCAATATTATCCTCGTGATCTAACATAAGTGAGTCTGTATAACCTTGTTTTTCTGCTTCGTGTTTTGAAAGGGTACAAATCATATACAATCCAGAAGCTTTTGTATCCCAAGGAATAGTATTAGGGGCGGGTCTTCGCCAGTTTGAAATATTTAATTTGATACCTTCAACCTTAAGTTTAGGATCAAAATATGAACCCCACTCCCAAGTTGCAATTGCTACATGAATTTTTGTTTGCTGAGCTGAAATAGCCATCATCTCACTGCCTCTCCAAACTACAGGTCTAACATATCCATTCTCTACTTTTTGAGTAGAAATTATTTTATTGCTCGCTTTATTAATTTCATCTTCGCTATATGGTATCTCAATTCCCATTCTCTTTGCGGAGTAAAATAATCTTGAAGTATGTTCTTCTAATTTAAAAATCGAACCATCATACACACGTTCTCCCTCGAATACACAGCTTGCGTAATGTAATCCATGGCTGAGAACATGAACCTTAACATCAGACCAATCGACTAATTCGCCATTGTACCATATTTTACCTGATCTTTTATCGTAGGGTATCATTATGAAATAAAAAAATTCTTACTGAAAAAATATCTTTGTATCTGTAATATGTCAATATAACTTACCAATAATGAAACAACTTTTATATCTAAAAGATGATCAATTAAAAGATTTGATCGAAAAGCTTTTTATAGGTTACAGAGAAACATTTTCAGACTCAAAAAAAATATTAAATAAGTATAAAATTGGCCTAGCGCACCAAAAAGTCATTCATTTGTTATCCATGTATAACGGGATCACTATTTCTGAATTGCTCAGAAAACTTAAAGTAACCAAGCAAAGCCTTAATAGAGTTTTAAAAGATCTAATTAAACTAGACATAATAATTTTTAAAAAAGATGAGCAGGATACAAGAATAAAACATGTATTTCTTAATGATAAAGGAAAAAAAATATTTAATGAAATTTTTGAAATTCAAAAAAAAAGAATTCATAGCGCATTACTTAACTCAAGCTCAGAAGAAGTCATTAACTTTGACAACGTTTTAAAAAAAATAATTAATGGATAATTTTGTAGCACATATTTTAGTTGTTGATGATGATGAGGGTATCAGAACTCTTGTTAAAAAATATTTAAATGAAAATAATTACCTGGTTACAACTGCAAATAGTGCAGAAGATGCTTTTGAAAAAATACAAATAATCAAATTTGATCTAATCATACTAGATATTATGATGCCTGGAAAAAGTGGCTTAGAGTTTATTAAAGAAAATCAAAAAAAATTGGATACACCTGTGATTTTATTAACTGCAAAAGGTGAGGCAAATGAAAGAGTTGAAGGTTTAGAAGTTGGCGCAGATGACTATCTTCCAAAACCTTTCGAACCTAAAGAGTTAATATTGAGAATTCAAAATATAATTCGAAAAACAAAAAAAAGCGATCAAAAACGAGTAATACAATTTGAAAATATTAAAATCGATTTAAATAAACAACTGATAATTAAAAAAAATACAGAGTACAAAATTAATAACACAGAGAAAAAAATTTTAGAAAAAATGATTAACAATCCCGGTAAAACTTTTTCACGGGAAGATATTGGTATTTTAACTGAGCTCGATAAAGAGAGATCAATAGATGTTATTATCACAAGACTTAGAAAAAAAATTGAAATTGATCCAAAAAATCCAAAGTTTTTACAAACAATAAGAGGAGCTGGATATGTTCTATGGATTGAGTAAATTTTTTAAAAATATACTTCCAAAAAGATTATTTTACAGAGCTTTATTAATTGTTGCTGTTCCAGTCATAGTTTTACAATTGGTAATTACTATTGTTTTTTTTGATAGCCTTTGGATCAAGACAAATAAAGGTATGACTAAAGCGTTAGTAAATGAAATTAATACTTTCTTAGAAGTTTATTCTGATGAAATTTACAAAAAAGATGAGATAAAAAATGTTTTTTCAGTTTACCAGGATTTAAATATAGATTTTATAGATAATAAAAAATTTACTTATATTGTTGATGAAAGATGGTTTAGCCCAATAGATAGAACTTTAAGAAGGGAACTTAAGTCAAAGTTTGGGAATGAAAATTATTGGTTTGATACAACCTCTTACAAAGAGTTAATTGATATAAGAATAAAATATCAGTCTGGGTATTTTAAGTTTTTAGTTCCAAGAGATAGAGTGACGACTTCCTCGGCTCGTATCTTTGCACTTTGGATAACAGTTCCAGCAATCATAATGATTTTAATTTCATTAATTTTTCTTAAAAATCAAACGAGACCAATAACTAATCTTGCAAAAGCAGCTGAAAAATTTGGTCGTGGAGAAGAAATTGATGAATTTAAACCCTCTGGTGCAGCAGAAATCAGACAAGCTGGTTATGAATTTGATAGAATGAGAAAAAGAATTTTAAGACATCTTAATCAAAGATCAGAAATGTTATCTGGCATCAGCCACGACTTAAGAACTCCTTTAACAAGAATGAAATTACAAATAGCATTTATAAAAGA
Source organism: uncultured Pelagibacteraceae bacterium (assembly GCA_902574345.1). Classification (GTDB taxonomy): domain Bacteria; phylum Pseudomonadota; class Alphaproteobacteria; order Pelagibacterales; family Pelagibacteraceae; genus Pelagibacter. Next base: position 13,624 of record CACGNF010000001.1, on the reverse strand, counting down.
TAAAGAATTAAGTAAAAAATTATCTGAGGACATTAACGAAATGGAAAAAATGCTCAATGAATATTTGCAATTTACAAGCTCGTCATATCTTGAAAAAGATGAAGAATTTAATATTAGCGAATTAGTTGATGAAATAGTTAAAAAATATGAAAATGAAAATATATCATCCAAGATTACACCTAGAATTTATATAAGTGGTAGAAAAAACTTAATCAAAAGATGTGTTAACAATCTTATAGATAATGCAATTAAATACGCGAAAAAGGTAAATGTAGATATTACTAAAAGCAGTAACAACTTATTCATCAAAATTGAAGACAACGGACCAGGTATACCTGAAGCAGAATATGATAATGTTTTCAAACCTTTTTATAAAATTGATAAAGGTCGAGCTGAGACAAAATCAAGTGTTGGACTTGGATTATCCATAGCTTCGGACATTATCAGATCCCACGGGGGAAATATTAAATTAGCTAAGTCGCCAATGGGTGGTTTAGAAGCTAAGATCTTTTTGCCTTTTTAGTTTTCTTTTTTTTTGTAAGTTTTATTTGATCAATTTTTTTTTCTAAATTTTCAACTCTTTTTGAAAGAACTTCAAACTCATCTTTGCTTGTCAACTTCATTCTAAAAACTATTTCATCTCTTTTAGATTTTAAAATAGTCATTATTTCATTGGCTATATCTTTTGACGATACTAAGCCTTGTTCAAATAATTTAGCAAGTTTTTCAATTACAAACTTTGAGTTTTTCATATATTAATCTAATAACTTATAATAATTATAACTTATATTTAAAAATAAAAATGTTCATTAATAATTTTGACCCAGTCGCATTTCAAATTTTTTCATTTGAGATTAGATGGTATTCTTTAGCTTATATTGTTGGTATTTTGTTGGGGTGGTTTTTAAGTAAAAAATTTTTTATTTCTGAACTAAAAGTAAGGGAAAAATTTGACGATTATTTAACTTTTCTAATTTTAGGTTTAATTATTGGTGGCAGATTAGGGTATGTTGTATTTTATAACTTTGAATTTTATATCAATAATTTATTAGATATCTTTAAAATTTGGCAGGGTGGTATGTCATTTCATGGGGGAGTTATAGGGATCATAATTGCAAGTTACCTTTTTGCGAAAAGAAATTCACAAAGCTCATTTATTTATTTAGATATTGTGTCTTTTGTTGCGCCCATAGGTATTTTTTTCGGCAGAATAGCAAATTTCATAAATTCAGAACTTTATGGTGTCGAAACAAATGTTGCTTGGGCGGTCCAATTTACACAAATAGATAATTTATATCGACATCCTACTCAGTTATATGAAGCATTTTTTGAGGGTATAGTTCTATTTTTAGTTCTACTATATTTTAAAAACAAGAGTTTCTCTAAAAGACCTGGTTTTATCTCTGGTATATTTTTAGTTTTTTACTCAATTTTTAGATTTGCAATTGAGTTTTTAAGAGTTCCTGATGACCAACTGGGCTATTTATTATTCAATTTAACTATGGGACAACTTATAAGTATCTTTTTTTTAATAATCGGATGTTATTTATTAATCTCTAAATATGAAAACAGACAAAATAGTTAGTTTACCTTTAGACAAGTTTATAAATACCTCTCTGTATAATAAAAAGTCTGGGTACTACATAAAAAAAAATCCATTCGGCAAACAAGGGGATTTTATTACAGCTCCTAATGTATCAAGATTATTTTCCGAAATGATTGCTATTTGGATTGTAAGTTTTTGGAAAAGTATAGGGTCACCAAAAGAATTCAACTTAATCGAACTTGGAGCAGGAAATGCTGCAATGATGAAGGTTCTTATTGAAAGTTTTAAAAAGTTTCCATCTTTTTTCAAATCCTGCAGGTTGGTAATTTATGAGATAAGTCCTACTTTAAAGAAGATGCAAAAAAAAGAATTATTAAATTTAAATGTAAATTGGATAAACGATCTAAAAAAAATAAAAAAAATTCCAAGTATATTTGTTGCAAATGAGTTTTTTGATGCCCTTGCGATTAAACAATTCAAAAAAAAAGGAAATCTTTGGTTTGAAAAGTTTGTTAATTTAAACAAAAAAATAACCTCTTTCTCGGAAAAAAAGATTAATATGAAAAATTATGAAAAAAAGATTAATTTAAATATATCTAAAAATCAGAATTTTATAGAATATTCAGAGCTTGGTATTAATTATCTGAAGCAAATTTCAAAAATAATCAAAGTGAGATCTGGGGGAATTTTAATTATAGATTATGGATATAATGAGGATAAAATGAAAAATACTTTACAAGCATTATATAAACACCAATATTCAGATGTTTTAACTAATATTGGGAACTCAGATATCACGCATAATATTAATTTCCGATTATTTGAAAAAATAATCAAAAAACTGGGTGGATTAAAGCATAATTTAACAACACAAAAAGAATTTCTTACAAAAATGGGTATCCATGAAAGAGCTGAGATGATTGCAAAAAATCAAAACTTTTTAAAAAAAGCAGATATTTATTACAGACTAAAAAGACTAACAGACGATAAACAAATGGGAAGATTGTTTAAAGTTATGTTAATAAAAAATCAAAAAAACAATTTTAATTTAGGGTTTTGATTTGATCACCTCTCGAAAATTATTAAAAAACAAAAATATAAGTCATGGTTTTTTTAATAAAAATGGAGGTAAATCAAAGGGGATATATAAAAGTCTAAATTGTGGTCCCGGTTCTCACGATAACAAAAATAATATTTTAAAAAATTTAAAGATTGTCAAAGATAAAATAGGGAAAAAAACAAAAAATATTTATTTAGTACATCAAGTACATAGCAATAAGTTAGTTTTTCTAAATGAAAACTCTAAATTAAAAAAAAAAATTAAAGCTGACGCAATTATAACTAATCAAAAAAAACTACCGATAGCTGTATTGACCGCTGATTGTGTACCAGTGTTATTATATGACTATGAAAAAAAAATTATCGCGGCTATCCATGCTGGTTGGAAGGGTGCGTATAGAGGGATAATCAGAAATGTTATTAATTTTATGCATAAAAAAGGGTGTAATCCAAAAAATATCATTGGAGCAATTGGTCCGTCAATTACTCAAAAAAACTACGAAGTAAAAGCTGACTTTAAAAAGAAATTTATTAAAAAACACAAAAAAAACAAAATTTTCTTTAAAAATAAAAATGAACTAATTTATTTTGATTTACCAAATTATGTTAAATCTCAACTTAAATCACAAAAAATCAATAAAATTGATATGATTAAAATTGATACATTCGATAGAAAAAATAATTTTTTTAGTGCAAGAAGATCATTAAAATTAAATCTAAATGATTATGGTAGAAATATTTCAATAATTATGATTAATTAAACTTTTCATGAAATTATTAACTGGAAATAGTAATAAAATCCTAAGTAAAAATATCGCTAAATATTTAAAATCTAAACTTGTCAATTCTAGTATAAGAAAATTTGCAGATGGTGAAATTTACATTGAAATAAATGAAAATATAAGGGGGAATAGCATTTTTATAATTCAATCTATTTCTTCACCAGCTAATGACAATTTAATGGAATTATTATTATGTATTGATGCTTTAAAAAGATCATCAGCAAAAAATATAACTGCCGTAATTCCTTATTTTGGTTATGCTAGGCAAGATAGAAAAGTTGTACCAAGAACATCTATATCAGCAAAGCTTGTCTCAAATTTAATAACTCAAGCTGGGGCAGACAGAGTTGTGACAGTCGATCTCCACGCTGGTCAAATTCAAGGTTTTTTTGATATTCCTGTCGACAACCTTTTTGCAACTCCAATCTTTGCAAGACACATTAAAAAAAAGATTAAAAGTAAAAATATAATCTGTGTTGCCCCAGATGTTGGTGGTACAGAAAGAGCGAGAGCACTTGGTAAAATTTTAAACATTGGTTTAGCTATTGTTGATAAGAGAAGACCAAAGCCAGGACAATCACAAGTAATGAATATTATAGGAGATGTAAAAGGTAAAACATGTATCTTGGTTGATGATATAATTGACTCTGGTGGCACCATCGTCAATGCTGCTAAGGCATTAAAACAAAGAGGTGCAAAAGAGGTTTATGTTTATATTACTCATGGAGTATTAAGTGGGGACGCGGTTAAAAAAATAAAAAATTCAGTTATTAAAAATTTAGTTATTACAGACACGATAGATAACAGCGAAAAAACAAAAAATGTTAAAAACATAGAAGTTTTACCAATTTCCGCCCTTATGGGAGAAGCTATAAAAAGAATTTCTAATTCAACATCAGTTTCAGATTTATTCAAATAATTACCTTGATTATTTATGAACATGGGTTAAAAACCTCTGTTTTATGAATTCTTTAGAAGCAAAGATCAGGGATAACAAAACTAAAGGTCAACTCAATGCCATCAGGAATGATGGTGGTGTTCCAGGGATTATCTATGGAGGTAAAGACCAAAATCAAAAAGTTTCTATATCAAAAAAATTATTAAAAACCTTGATTGAGAAAGAAAACTTTTTATCAAACATTATTACTTTAAATGTAGATGGAAAATCTCAAAATGTATTACCTAGAGAAGTAAAATATCACATCATAAGTGATGAACCAACTCATGTAGATTTTCTAAGAGTTCTTCCTGGAGTAAAAATTAAGATTGAAGTTCCAGTAAACTTTATTAACCATGAAAAATCTCCAGGTTTAAAAAGAGGTGGAGTGCTTAACATTGTTAGAAGAAAAGTTGAATTAAAATGCCCAAGTGAAAAAATACCTGAGAGTATTACTTTAGATTTAGATGGTATCGATATTGGGTCAAGTTTTAAAATTTCTTCAGTTAAACTAGATGCAGAAGTAACACCAACTATTCAAGGAAGAGATTTCGTAATTGCAACCTTAGCAGCACCGACAGTAATGAAAGAACCAGAAAAACCAGCAGAAGCAGAAGCTGCTGAAGGTGAAGAAGGTGCTGAAGGAGCAGAGGCAGCAGCAGCTGAAGGAGATAAACCAGCTGTGGAGGGCGATAAAAAAGAGGGTGACGATAAAAAACCTGCAGATAAGAAAGCTCCAGAAGAAAAAAAATAATCCACTAAATTTGAAAAACTAATTTTAACAGTTTATGCTTTTATTTGTAGGTTTAGGTAATCCAACTCCAGATAGTGAAAATAATAGACATAATGTTGGATTTAAAATTATAGACTCCATCAACAAAAAGTTCGGGCTTACAAAACAAAAACCAAAATTCAAAGGTTTGTTAACAACTGGTAATATTGACAGCAAAAAAGTTTATGCCATTAAACCCTTAACTTTTATGAACAACTCTGGAATATGTATTAGAGAACTAATTGAATACTTTAAAATCGAACCTGAAAATGTAATTGTTTTTCATGATGACCTTGATGTTGAATTTGGAAAAATAAAAGCGAAATTTGGTGGATCAAGCGCTGGCCACAATGGAATATCTTCTATAGATAAATTTATTGGCAAAGATTACTCAAGAGTAAGAATAGGTATAGGAAAACCAAAAGGACCCATTGAGGTATCTGATTATGTTTTGCAAAATTTTGATGATGAAGAAATTATGGGTGTAGAAAAAATATCCAAAAATATAACTGAATCACTTTCGATACTTGTAGAAAAAAAATTAGATTTATTTTCAAGCACAGTTAATAATAAATAATGAGTTTTAAATGTGGGATCGTTGGATTACCTAATGTTGGTAAATCAACTCTTTTCAATGCTCTAACTAATTCCAGTAAGGCACAAGCTGCTAATTTTCCTTTTTGTACAATTGATCCAAATATTGGAGTTGTAATAGTTCCTGATGAAAGATTAAACAATTTAGCTAAAATCTCAAAATCAAAAAAAATAATCAATACCACTATCTCTTTTGTTGATATTGCTGGACTGGTAAAAGGTGCATCCAAAGGTGAAGGTTTGGGTAATAAATTTCTTTCTCATATTAGAGAGGTCGATGCAATTATTCACATGATCAGGTGCTTTGACTCTAATGATATTCAAAATGTAAACCCCTCTGTTGACCCAGTTAGAGATATAGAAATTATAGAAACAGAGATGATGCTTGCAGATCTTGAATCTATTCAAAAAAGGTTAGAAAAAAATAATAAAAAAAATGTTGATGAGGATCAAATCAAAATTCTTGAAATAGCTATGGATTGTATAAATAATAATAAAAGTTTTGATGATTTAAGAACCCAATTTAATAAAAAACAACTTAATCAATCTGGATTATTATCCCTTAAACCTAAAATTTTTGTTTGTAACGTAGATGAACAAAGTGTTCAAAATGGAAATAATTACACTCAATCGTTTATTGATAAGTATGGAAACAATAATACTTTAATCGTTTCTGCAGACATAGAAAATCAAATAAATGAATTGGATAGCAATGAGAAAAAAAATTATATGGAAATGATTGGATTAAATGAAACAGGATTGAATAAATTAATTAAGAAAGGTTACGAAATTCTTGACCTAGATACATACTTTACATCTGGGCCCGAAGAAACTCGAGCATGGACAATTGAAAAAAATTGTACTGCTCCAAAAGCTGCAGGTGAAATTCATACTGATTTTGAAAAAGGATTTATTCGGGCTGAAACTATTTCTTACGATGACTTCATATCCAATGATGGTTGGGTAAATTCTAAAAATAACGGAAAAATGAGATTAGAAGGGAAAGATTATATAGTTAAAGATGGAGACGTTCTAAACTTCCGTTTCAATACGTGACCATATTCTTTTCATACTAAAATAAACTAGGATTGTTAAAATAATTAAATACACAATAGCTTTAAAACCCATTTGATGTCTTGACTCTAAGTGAGGTTCAGCAGACCACATCAAGAATGTTGTTACATCTTTTGACATTTGCTCAACAGAAGCTGTTGTACCATCTGAGTATTCTACCAATCCATCTGATAACTGATTAGCCATTTTAATTTTATTTCCATACATGTATTTATTATAATAGACACCATCATCTAAAGTAACTCCAGCTGGTGGGTCTTCATATCCTTGAAGCAATGAGTAAATATAATCTACCCCACCCCCTCTTGCTTTAACTAGCACAGACATGTCTGGTGGATAAGCACCTCCATTTGCAGCTTGAGCAGCTTGAACGTTATCATAGGGCATTACAAACTTATCTGATAATCTGCCCGGACGAGTAAACATATCACCGTCTGAATTAGGTCCATCTTTGACCTCAAAAGATGCAGCAATAGCTTTTGCTTGCTCTATAGAAAATTCTGGCCCCCCTTTTTCAGCTAAGTTTCTATAACTTAAATATTTCATCGAATGACAAGAGGAACATACCTCTGTGTAGACTTGATAACCTCTTTGAAGTGCGGCTCGATCAAACTTTCCGAAGAGACCTTTAAAACTCCAATCAGTTTTTAAATATTCAACTTTTTCTGCAGCTTGAGTGCTCAGTGAAAGTCCAGAAAATAATATAATAAATGAAAATATTTTAAAAAAATTTTTCACTTATTTATTTAAACTTTCCTTGTTCTTTGCTGTAGCTAAATTAGGTGAACCACCTAATATCGGCTCGGTAATACTTAATGGAATTGGAAGAGTTTTTTCTTTCCAACCTAAAACTGGAAGTATCACTAAAAAGTGTAAGAAATAGTATGCTGTGGCTACTCTAGCAACTAACAGATATAATCCCTCTGCTGGCATAGCACCAACATATCCTAGGATCAAAACATCAGCGACAAGGATCCAATAAAATTGTCTATATAAAGGTCTAAATACTGCTGATCTTATTTTTGAAGTATCAAGCCATGGAAGAGCTGCTAAAATTAAAATAGCAGATAGCATTGCAACTACTCCTAAAAGTTTATCTGGGACCGATCTTAAAATTGCATAGAATGGTAATAAATACCACTCTGGAACAATATGTGCCGGCGTAACTAATGGATTAGCTTCAATATAATTATCTGCATGACCTAAAATATTTGGCGTATAAAAAACAAAAAATGCAAAAACAATCATAAACATTAGTAAAGCAAAACCATCTTTTATTACAATGTATGGATGGAATGGTACTGTATCTTTTGAAGGTTTTTTAATGTCAATTCCAACTGGATTATTATTTCCAGGAACATGAAGTGCCCATATGTGAAGAACAACTAAACCTAAAATTAAAAAAGGTATTAAATAGTGAAGTGTAAAAAATCTTGTTAAAGTAGGATTATCAACTGAGTAACCTCCCCATAACCAAGTAACAATACCCTCGCCTACTAAAGGAATTGCACTAAATAGATTTGTAATTACAGTTGCACCCCAGAAACTCATTTGGCCCCATGGAAGTACATAACCCAAAAATGCAGCTGCCATCATTAATAAATAAATGATGATACCTATTATCCAAATTATTTCCCTAGGAGCTTTGTAAGAACCATAAAATAATGATCTAAATATGTGAATATAAACAGCCAAAAAAAACATTGAAGCACCATTTGCATGAATGTATCTAATTAACCAACCATAGTTAACATCTCTCATAATATGCTCAACACTATCAAAAGCCATATCAGCATGAGCGATATAATGCATTGCAAGAACTAAACCCGTTACAATTTGAGTAATCAAACAAAAAGTTAATATTCCACCAAACGTCCACCAATAATTTAAATTTTTAGGTGTTGGATAGTCAGTTAAGTGATTTGCAAGAGTTAATAATGGTAAACGATCGTTAAACCATTTTCCAAATTTCGATTTCGGTGTGTATTCGTGATCACTCATAATAATTATCCAATTTTAATTGTATTAGCATTAACAAATTCGTATTTAGGGATCTCCATATTAGTCGGAGCTGGTCCCTTTCTAATTCTTCCAGAGATATCATAGTGCGAACCATGACAAGGACAAAACCATCCATTGTATTCGCCTTTTTGATCTAAAGGAACGCAGCCTAAATGAGTGCACACTCCAAGCATGACTAACCACTCGGGGTTAGCTGCACGATCCTCATCTTTTTCTGGATGTTTTAAATCTTCTAACTTTACAGATCTTGCTTCAGCTATCTCATCTTGTGTTCTTCTACGAATAAAAACTGGTTTACCTCTCCATAAAACTGTAATTGTTTTACCTGGATTTACCGCACTTACATCAACCTCAGTACTCGCCAAAGCTTTGACTGATGCGTCTGGGTTCATCTGATCAATCATTGGCCATATCGTTGCACCAACACCAACCGCACCAACTGCATAAGTTGTTGTGAATAAGAAATCTCGTCTATTAGTTTTTTTTTCTGACATCAATAATAGTTAAATATACTCAATATTGCTTTTTTCTACTTAAATATATGATTTCATATAATATAAAATGATAAATTTACTACTGAAAGAATGACACAGAATTTGATAAATCATGGCCCTAAAATTGCTTTATTTGAACCAGACATACCTCAAAATACAGCAGCAATAATCAGAACCTGTGCGTGCCTAGGTGCAAAACTTGAAATAATAGAGCCTTGTGGGTTTATGCTGAGTGATAGAAGATTTAAGCGAGTCGTTATGGATTATATGAATGAAAAAGACATAAAATTCCATCAAAGCTCGGATGATTTTTTTAAATCGAAAAAAGATCAAAGAATAGTTCTAATGACCACAAAAGCGTCTGTTTCCTACACAAAATTTAAGTTTAATAAAAATGACACTATTCTTTTTGGTAGAGAAAGTGCCGGAGTGCCAAATGAGGTTCACAAAAAAATTAAAGATAGACTCAAAATTCCTATGAAAAACAATAAACGCTCACTTAATATTGCATCTTCTGTTGCAATCATATTGGCAGAAAGTTTAAAACAAACTAAATTAATCTGATATGGATTTAGAAATTAAAAAAGACATCACAAGTAATTGGTTCAAAATGCTACAAGAAGCTATTTGGCATACTATAACCAACCTAGAAAGAAAAGATGCGAATATCAAAACAACTATTTGGAACAGAAGTAAAAAAAGAAACGAAGGAGGCGGAGAATTTAGAATTTTAGAAAATGGAAGAATATTTGATAAAGTTGGAGTAAATTTTTCTAAAGTTAATGGAAAATTTCCAAAACAATTTCAAAAAAATATTTTAGGTGCAAAAAAAAATCCCAGTTTTTGGGCCTCTGGTATTTCCGTTGTGATGCATATGAAAAATCCCATGATCCCTGCCATGCATTTTAATACAAGATATATCTGTACAACTCAGGACTGGTTTGGTGGTGGTATGGATGTAACCCCATCAATAAAAGATGATAAGGAAAAAAAAGAATTTCATAAAACCCTAAAAAAAATGTGTGATCAACACAATAAGAAATATTACACAAAATATAAGAAATGGTGTGATGAATATTTTTATTTACCTCATAGAAAAGAACCGAGAGGTATTGGTGGAATTTTTTTTGATTATAAAAAAGATAATTTTGAGAAAGATTTTAAATTTGTAAGAGATGTGGGGATCACTTTTCAATTTATTTTTGAAAAAATCATTAGAAAAAAAATGAGGAAAAAGTGGAATAAAAAACATAAAGAATTACAATTCATAAAAAGAGGTCGTTATACAGAATTTAACTTACTCTATGACCGAGGAACAAAATTTGGTTTACAAACCGGTGGAAATGTTGAAGGTATTTTAATGTCATTACCTCCGTTAGCAAAATGGAAATAACATGGACAAAGAACCAATTACTTTAAATGGCTTAAACAAACTCAAAGATGAATTAATCTTTTTAAAAGAAAAAAAAAGACCTGAGATTGTAGCGGCGATTGCTGAAGCGAGGTCACATGGTGATCTAAAAGAAAATGCAGAGTACCACGCAGCAAAAGAAGAGCAGTCTCATAATGAGGGAAGGATTACTGAAATTAATGATATCATTGCTAGAGCAAATGTCATTGATGTTACGAAATTAAATAATGATGGAAAAGTTATCTTCGGCTCGACTGTGTTTTTAGAAAATTTGGATACTGGAGAAAAAATAAATTACAAGATTGTAGGAAAAGATGAAGCTGATCTCAAACAAAAATTAATTTATTTTCAATCGCCTATAGGTAAAGGTTTAATAGGAAAAAATAAAAATGATTTAGTTGAAATAAAAACTCCTGCCGGGGTCAAAAATTTTGAAATTAAAGACGTAAAATATATCTAATTGTTAACAATTTGACTTACTTGTTTATCTGAAATTTGAAAATTATTTTTCACCCATTCTTCCTCAATTATTTTTAATTTTGCACCCAATTGTTTACCCTCAGGAATATTGAATTTTTCCATTAAAAATTCTGCACCCACAGGCATTTTTGGTATTGTTTTATCTTTGTAGAAATCAATTAATCTTTGAATATTTTCAGAATTTTTTTTTGATTTTATTAAATAATAATTGAGAATATCAGTTACAGCTTGTTTTCCATTATAATAAAAAATACTATTTAAGTTTTCCTCTCTAAAAGTTTTTGATCCAATTTTTTCCTTAAAAAAATTATCAATAATTTTAATTCTTTTTTGATCTTTTTTAGAAATATTAAATTTGTACATAAAATAATCCGCATTATCTGTCTCATCAATAATCATTAAAGATAATAGAAAGACAAAATCAGCCTTATTAATTATTTGTTTTTTTTTTGAGTTTAATTTTGAAAAAGTTTTTAAATTATTTAATTCAGGAAAAATAATTAAAAATAATTCTGAGCTCAATTTATCATCAGCTAATTTTTCTAATATTTCTAAGTGAGTTATTTTTTTCAACTCATCTAATAGTCTCTCTTTAGATAATTTTGAGATACCACCGATATTAATTTTAAGTTTTCTCATTAACTCTGGATTATGCGGATGCTTTGAGTAATGGGCGAAAAATCTTAAATATCTTAAAATTCTCAAATAATCTTCTTTAATTCTTTTATCAGCGTCTCCTATAAAATTTACGAAACCGTTTTCTAAGTCTTTTTTACCCTCAAAAGGATCGAACAAGTTTCCATCTTCATTCGCGTATATGGAATTTATGGTAAAATCCCTTCTTAATGCATCCTCTTTCCAATTTTTTGAAAATTTCACTTTTGCATGTCTTCCATCTGTTAAAATATCTTCTCTCAATGAGGTAATCTCAAATTTGTACCCTTCTATAAGTGCTGTAATTGTTCCATGTTCAATACCAGTTTCGTAATAATCAATTTTATTTTCTTTCAAAACTTCACAAACCTTTTGAGGATCAAGATTTGTAGCCATATCAATATCATTTACTATTTCTTTATTAATGATTTTTCTTATGCAACCTCCTACAAATCTTACTTCGCTATCTGATGAATAAGAATTTATGGCTTTAAATATTTTATTTGCTGGAGTATTTTCTATTAAATCTCGAATACTTTGACTTATATAATTTAAATTATTTGATCTAAAAAAAATTGTATCTAAAAAATTTTTCATACTTGGCTGGGGCGCTAGGATTCGAACCTAGGATGCAGGTACCAAAAACCCGTGCCTTACCGCTTGGCTACGCCCCAATATTAAGTTCGTATAACACAAAAAAATCAAATTTATATAGTTTTTGAGGCTATACACCAGATATTTTTGTATTTTTGAATAAACCTTTTTTTCGCACGTTCACATCTTTTTTTTGTTTGAAAATATGCAACTAAAGCTGATCCCGATCCTGTCATTCTTACAAAAACTGGGTTTAGAGAATTCTCTAAATAAAGTTTCATATTTTTTAATCTTGGGTATTTTAAAAAAGCTATTATTTCTAAGGAATTTTTCATATCTTTTAAAAAATTGATATCAAACATTTTTTTGGCTCCCTTACCAAATTTTGCTTTATCAAACTTTTTAACCTTTGAATAAATATCCTTAGTCGAACAACCAAAATTTGGTTTTACGATTAATGGGTAAATTTTTTTTACATTATTGAAATACTTTATTTTATTTCTTGAATTTAAAATCTTACTTTTATGATTTAAGCCTAACATCACATCTGAACCAATTAACTTAGAAATTTTTAACATTTCCTTATTTTTGATATTGATTATTCTCTTATGAGCCAAATATCTTAGTATACTTGCTGCATTCATTGAGCCACCGCCAAGACCAGCTTTATCAGGTATAGATTTTTTGATTTTGATTTGAAATCTTTGGTTTTTCAAAATTTTTTTTTTTTCTAAAATTTCAAATAATTTAGAAACAGTATTTTTCTTACCTATCTTTCGAGAAAATTTTCCATTGAATGAAATTAAATGTTTTTTTGATTTAATTTCTTTGATCAGAATTATGTCGTGCAAATCTATGAAGCTTATTATGCTCTCTATATTGTGCAAAGATTTACTTTTGCTTATAACATTTAATGCCAAATTTAATTTCGCGTGTGATTTTATTCTGGAAAAAGGCATTAAGAGCTTTTAAGACCTTCGATCATCTTAATATTAATTTTTTCAATTAATTCTTTTTCAGTATCTTTCATTTTCAATACATTGGTCCAAAAATATCTAGCCTGGATTTTTCTATTAAGCTTCCACAAAATATCGCCGTAATGGTCATTCACTATCGGATCATCCGGCATCAATTCTACGGCTCTTTTCAAAAATTTTTCAGCTCTTGAATAATCATCAGTTAAATAATAAGCCCAACCAATAGAG